>PBCF01000003.1 GCA_002716945.1 Gammaproteobacteria bacterium
CGGGTTGTCCCCCGCTAAAAGGTAGATTCTTACGCGTTACGCACCCGTCCGCCGCTCGTCACCCGAAGTGTTACCGCACGACTTGCATGTGTTAAGCATTCCGCCAGCGTTCAATCTGAGCCAGTATCAAACTCTTCACTTAGTAAATTTTGAGTCTTATCGACAAAATTTTTTGAATAGCTTTAATTGCTATGTTATTTATTTAGTGAGTAAAATACAGGCACTACGCACAAATCATTCCAAATTTTTACAGATCTTCTTTAACACGCTCACTATGAGCGCATGGGATCAGATTATACCTATGTTTGATAATTTATCATAGTATTTTCTTATGAAATGGTTATTTTGAAAAATTTTTTCTTACCAACATTCAGTATGAATTCTTGTTGATGAGGGCACAAATGATCGATTGAATCTACAGCTTTATTATTGATTTTTATAGCATTTTGTTTAATTAATCTTCTTGCTTCTGAAGTACTAGCTAATATCTTAGTATTTTTTGTTAAAAAACTTATTATGTTTAATGGAGTTTTAGAGCTGACCAAAATGGACTCCATATCATCTGTTAATTCTTTTTTTTGAAACCTTTTTAAGAAATCACTTTCTGCTTTAATACCAGCTGCCGAACTATGAAAACGACTCACTAATTCTTTAGCTAGTTTTAGTTTTGCATCTCGCGGATTTAATTTATTTGTATTGGTATTCTTTTTCATTGTCATAATTTCTGATTCACTTGTGAAGCTTAAGAGTAAATAGTATCTCCACATTAGTTCATCGCTAATGGACATAATTTTTCCAAACATATCATTTGGTTGATCGTCGATAGAAATATAATTATCATAAGATTTTGACATTTTCTTTGTCCCATCTAATCCCTCAAGGATAGGCATAGTTATATATACTTGCTTCTCCATCCCATGACTCTCTTGTATTTTACGACCCATAAGTAAATTGAACTTCTGATCTGTTCCGCCAAGCTCAACATCAGCTTTTAATTTTACAGAATCGTATCCTTGAATGAGCGGATACAAGAATTCATGAATGCTAATTGGTTTTTTTGACTTATAACGATCCTCAAATGCATCTTTTTCCAACATCCTCGCAACTGTCTGGTGACTTGCTAATTCTATAAGATCACTACCAGTCATTTTGTCTAACCATTTAGAGTTAAATTCTATTTTAGTTTTTTCTTTAGATAAGATTTTGAATATTTTCTTCTTAAAAATATTGGCATTTCTAATTATAGTTTTTTTGTCTAATTTGGGGCGAGTTACATCACGACCAGAAGGATCTCCTATACGAGCTGTGTAATCTCCAATAAGAAAAATAATCTGGTGGCCTAAATCTTGAAATTCTTTTAATTTATTTATTAAAACTGTATGTCCAATATGTAAATCAGGAGCAGTCGGGTCTATGCCTAGCTTAATAACCAATTTTTTTTTAGTTTTAATCTTTTCCTTGAGCTCTTTGAGATGCGTGATTTCTGCAGTCCCACGTTCTATTATTTTTAATTGTTCATCTATGTTTTTCATATTCTTTAAATTAACTATATAATAAATAAAAACAGTTTTATATCGAAATGTCTAAATACTATATAGGAACTATGTGTGGCACTAGCCTTGATTCTGTTGATGTATCAATTACATCTTTTGAATCAAAAAAGATAAAAATAATTGATTTCCAATCATACCCGTTAGGTAATCAATTAAAAAAAGAAATTAATCTACATAAATCAAAATATCCATCAAAAAAAAACTTAGATAAATTAAATTTATCCGTATCATTATTAATGAGCAAATATATCAATAAAATAATTACCAAAAATAAATTAAATGCAGAACATATAAAAGCAATTGGATACCCAGGAATTACTTTAAATCACGATCCTTCTAAAAAAAGGTCCGAATATTTAGGTGATGCTGAAAAAATAAATTTAAAAACTGGTATTCCTGTTGTGGCTGATTTCAGACAAACAGATATTGATTGTGGAGGGCAAGGTGCTCCGCTATCTGCATTATTTCATAGTTTTCTGTATAACAAAGATCCAGTAATCTTCGTAAATCTTGGAGGATTTGCTAATATCACCCTAAAAAAAGGATACAAATTTTATGGTTATGATACAGGACCAGCAAACTACTTATTAGATTTATGGTGTCAAAAAAAATTAAATAAAGAATTTGATGCTTCAGGAAATCTTGCACAGAAAGGTGAAGTTCAATTGAGTTTACTAAATAGCATGTTGAAAGATAAATACTTTAAAAAACTACCTCCAAAAAGTACTGGTTTTGAATATTTTAATTGGAAATGGTTAATGGATCATTTATCTAAATACAAGAATATTAATAAACTAAATGTACTTTCTACATTAACTTATTTAACTTCTATAACCGTTGCTCAAGAGATAAATAAACATCATGTGAAAAGTAAATTTATATTTTTTGCTGGAGGTGGTTCTAAAAATAAAATGATAGTTGATAAAATTATAGAGTTAACTGGTAAAAAAAGACAACTTAAATTAAAGAACAATATAGATGAAAAAAATCTTGAAACTGTTTCATTTGCTTGGTTAGCTAAAATGCGTATAAATAAACAAAAAATACCAAACCTGTCTATAACTGGTTCTAAAAAATCAAGCTTGCTTGGATTTATCTATCATTAATATTTATATATTTACGGTTTCCACTTCCCTGATATATTTGTGTTGGTCTAAAAATTTTATTATTGCTTATTTGTTCTGCCCAATGTGCAACCCAGCCTGACACCCTTGAAACCGCAAAAACAGTTGTAAATAAATCTACTGGTATACCAATTTCTTTATATAAGATACCTGAATAAAAATCCACATTAGCATAAACACCTTTTTTTGATAATATTGCATCGCAGGCACGTTCCAATTCAATTGCAGTATCGAATAAATCTGAAACATCATCGCCTTTTTCGTCAAATAATTGCTGGGTCATTGTTGTCAAAATGTTAGCACGAGGGTCTTTTACAGAATATTCTCTATGTCCCATACCCCAAACAACTTTCTTCTCTTTTAATGTATTTTCCAGCCAGTTTTTCACATTCTCTTTCTTTTCAATCTTTTCAAGCATAGCTACGACTTTTTGATTAGCGCCGCCATGTAAAGGTCCAGATAATGAACCTATTGCTGATGAAATAACCTGCTGAGGATTGGAAAGTGTTGAAGCAGTAACCATGGCTGTGAAAGTTGATGCATTAATTGTATGTTCCGCATGTAATATGAAAGTTGCATCCATGATGCGTTTAACTAAATCTGATGGCTTATAATCATTATTTAACATATTTAGAAAATTATCCGCAAAATTAAGATGTCTTTGAGGTGCAATAAATTTTTTATTAAATCTGATTCTCTGCCACGCAGGCACGATTGAACCAATACTTCCAATTAATTTAGCTGCTATATCTAGAAAATAATCTAAAGTGTATTCTTTCCCTTTGGTTTTTTCAGGGTTAAATTCAAGTGAATAAAATGAGCCTAGTGATGCTGCAGTTAATTGCAATACTTGCATGGGATCAGATTTTTTTGGTAATGAATTTAATAGTACAAGTAAATTATCTGGTAGGTTTTGATATTCATTGATTGCAGATTTAAATTTCTCTAACTCATTTTTTTTTGGTAATTGTCCAGCAATCAATAAATAAGCAACCTCTTCAAAACTACTTTCCATAGCCAGTTCTTCTATAGAGTAACCCCTATAACTTAATATACCTTTTTTGCCATCTATATCTGATATTGAAGACTGTGTGGCTATAACACCATCGAGTCCAGGACGATAATCAACCATTGTTTACCTTATTAATTTTAAGTTGAAAAAGATGAACCACAACCGCAAGTAGTTTTCGCGTTTGGATTTTTGATAATAAATTGAGATCCTTCTAAGCCCTCTTGATAATCTATCTTAGCGCCTCTTAGATATTGAATACTCATTGGATCTACAATAAGTTTAACACCACATTTAGATATTTCAGAATCTCCGTCTTGTATTTTTTCATCAAATGTAAATCCATACTGAAAACCAGAGCAGCCACCACCAGTGATAAAAACTCTTAAATTCAGATTTGGATTTTTTTCTTCTTCGATGAGTTCTTTAACTTTGAAAGCAGCACTCTCAGTAAAGACTAAGACATCTTTTTGTGACAAATTGTTTGCTTCTGTTTGCATCATTCTCAACCTCTGCAGTTATGCACACAGTATAGTCGAACTCATCATGAAAAACAATTTTACTTAGCTTTACTTAGAGTTATTATTTGATGATGTGTCGGCTGATTTTATGTAAGATGGTGCAGATTTAGCATCTTTATTTGAGTTAGACGTAGATTGTTTTTCAAGCAACTTAGAGGTCTTTCCTTTATTTCTGATTAAACTGCCATTAACTGTGGCGCCACCATGCATATCTAAAATGTCATAATATACATTGCCTGTAACTAGAGCAGTAGCATCAATTTCTATTTTTGATGTTGATCTAACATTCCCATTTACTTCACCTTGCAACAAAATTATAGGAGCAACTATATCTCCTTCAACAACTCCTTTACTATCAATGACTATTTTTCCATCCCCTTCTTCGGATGCATTAATATTACCCTTAACAGTGCCAGAGATTTGTAAATTTTTAGAGAATGTTATATTCCCTACAAATTCTGAATTTGTTCCAATAGCTGTATCGGCGCTTGTACTTTT
The DNA here is from genome assembly GCA_002716945.1 of Gammaproteobacteria bacterium. Taxonomy (GTDB): domain Bacteria; phylum Pseudomonadota; class Gammaproteobacteria. Next base: position 4,706 of record PBCF01000003.1, read on the forward strand.
AACACCAACTTCACTTTTAACTGTGTTGTCGCCAAAAATCTTCATAATTCCCATTATCCTCTCCACTAAAAACAGTGAGATTTAAGTCTAACTCGATACTACATATGATTACAAGAATAAAAGCAAGATATTGTTAAAAAATCCTAAGTTAGGGCTGTTTTTTCATCAAATTGAAACATAATATTCATATTTTGAACAGCTTGGCCAGATGCCCCCTTAACCAAATTATCTAATACTGACAAAATTACTACATTTTGTTCCTTATTATCCGAAGATGTCTGATGAATTGAGATATGACAATTATTAGTTTTTTCTACATCTGAAATTTTAGGAAATGAATTTGAATCCAATATTTTTATAAATTCACAATTCTCATAATAATCTTTATATTTTTTTGTGATTTCATCTACATTGCTATAATTCATTTTTAAATATAATGTTGAAAAAATACCTCTATGCATTGAACTTAAATGGGGCACAAAAAGAATATCTAATTGGCTATTAAACATATTTATAATTTGTAACATTTCTGGATAGTGTCTGTGGCATTCTACAGCATAAGCTTGGAAATTATCCTGACCTTCAGAAAATAATTCACTTTTCTTTAAGTTTCTACCTGCACCACTAATTCCTGATTTTGCATCTAAAATGATTTTTTGTTCCTTCAGTGATTTGCAAATGGGCAATAGCCCTAATATAGATGATGTTGGGAAACACCCTGGATTAGCAACAATTTTAGCATTTTTTATTTTATCCTTTTGACCAGGAAGTTCAGGTAATCCATAAACTGCAGAATCAAGTAAACTTGGAGACAAATGTTTCATCTGATACCATTTTTCCCATACTTCTTGACTAGCAATTCTAAAGTCTGCTGATATATCAATTACTCTTATATTTTTTTTTACTAATTCTTCAACCATATTCATTGCTATACCATTAGGTGTTGCGAAAAATACTAAATCACATTGTGATAAATTTTCTGTGTTAGATTCTATGAAAACTTGTTCGATTTTTTGATTAAGGTTAAATATATCGTTAACTTTCTTACCCACATGGGAGTTAGATGTTAATGCTTCAATTTTTACCTCTGGGTGTTTGAGAAGTATTTTTGTTAATTCTTCTCCAGTATATCCTGAGGCTCCTACTATTCCGACTGATATCATTTGGTACTCTAGTTTGTAAACTAAAAGATGCTTATAAATTCTTTAGTTACATTATACAATTAAAGGTAGAATATTAACATGTTATGGTATAAATCTTTACATATCATTTTTATGGTTACTTGGTTTGCAGGCTTATTCTATTTACCAAGGTTGTTTGTCTATCATGTAATGTCAGATGACAAGATTTCTATTGATCGCTTCCAAATAATGGAAAGAAAACTATTTTGGGGAATTATGACGCCCGGAGCAATATTTACAATTTTATTTGGTGTGTTGCTAATTGAATTTCATGGTTTTCCATTATGGCTACAATGGAAGACACTGTTAGTGTTTTTACTCGTTATATATCACATATGGTGTGGAGTATTAATATATAAATTTAAAAATAATCAAAACACGCATAGTCATGTTTGGTATAGATTTTTTAATGAGATTCCGGTTGTATTCTTAATACTAATTATCCTGTTGGTTGTCTTTAAGCCCATCTAAAGTTTCAGCAAACTCATTAATAATACTTTTATAAAGAGTTTTCTTAAATTTAATAACACTATTTATCGCCGTCTTCTCATCTCCCCATTTCCAATCATCAAATTCAGCATGATCTAGTGCATTCAAGTTTATATCATTATCATTTCCTGTGAGTTTAAGTAAAAACCACTTTTGCATCGCGCCTTCATATTTCTTTCTAGATCTTCTATAAACATGAGGTATATGGTACACCAACCATCTTTTGCTCACACCTAACATTTTTACTTTATCTTTGGTTAAGCCAGTTTCCTCATGCAATTCCCTGTATAAAGCTTGTTCTACTGATTCACCTTCGTCTATTCCACCTTGAGGAAATTGCCAAGCATCTGCTCCAATTCTTTTCCCTAAAAAGAATTTGCCGTCAGTGTTAACAATTATCATCCCCACGCCTTTTCTGTAATTTTTCTTATCCATAACTTTTAATGTTATTGTATAATATCATCAATAATTTTGGAATTTAATGAACGGACTAGTCATTTTTGATTTGGATAATACAATAATTGCCGGAGACAGTGATAAAAACTGGGGCATGTTTTTAGCCGAAGAAAATATTGTAGACAAACATTATCTATTACAAAGTGAAGAATTTTATAAAAAATATTCAACTGGAGATCTTGATATCTATAGTTTTATAAAATTTTGCTCTCAACCACTAATCAAAAACTCAATGGATAAATTATTAGATTTGAGAAAAAAATTTATTGAGACTAAAATTAAGCCTATGATTTTAGATAAGCCAAAACAAATTATTACAAATCATATAAAAAATGATGAAAAAGTGATTATTGCTACTGCAACTAATAATTTTGTTACTCGCCCCATTGCAGATTTGTTTCAAATTGATGATTTAATATCAACGGAATTAGAAATAAAGAATAATAAATTTACTGGGAATGTAATTGACATACCATGCTTTAAAGAAGGTAAGTTAGAAAAAGTAAAAAAATGGGCTAATAAAAATGATTTTAAATTATCTGATGCAACCTTCTATAGTGATTCTTTTAATGATTTACCACTATTCAACGAAGTAAAAAATGCCGTAGTTGTGGATGGTGATTCAAAAATATTATCTATAGCTAACAAAAATGCATGGCAATGTATGTCTTTTAGAGAATAAGGTATGGTTTATAGAACAAAAAATTTTATATTTATTTTGATTCTATTATCTTTAGTTTCAACTAATATTGTTATGGCAGATAATTTGATAATAGATAATTTAAAAAATTCATCTTCAAATCAACCAAAAGAAGAATTCTGTGAAAATCAATCCACAAAATGGTGTTTTGTTACTGATAAAGTAATGGGGGGAGTTTCGAATGGTTCATTAAAACTCAAAATCACTAAAAATATAAATTTTTACAATATGAGTGGAAATGTTTCTACAGAAAATAATGGTGGTTTTATACAATTCAGAACAAATGTCATAAATCATCCTAAAAATAAACTATATAAGGGCGTTAGAATTAAAGTAAGGGGGAATAATCAAGAATATGCGGTTCATGTAAGAACTAAGTATTTATTTTTGCCATGGCAGTATTATGAATCTATTTTTATTGCAACGAATGAATGGGAGAGTATAGAACTACCGTTCGAAAATTTTAAAAAATCTAATTTTTACCAACCATCAAGTATTGCTTCTTCTGACATCAAGACTGTAGGAATAGTGGCGATAGGTCGAAATTTTACTGCAGATATAGATCTGGCTCAAATTGAATTCTACTAACTAATAAAATAATTAATATAACCAGTTATAAAAATAGGTATCTGTAGACCAAAATTTGTCATGACAGCTTTATCATGCATTAAATAACCTGAAACCATCCATCCCAGTGCCCCAATAGAATGTATAAAAATATATAAAGGATATACATTAAACTGTGCTATCAATATGCCTGATAATATAAAAAATGTGCTTATCCATTTCAATGTGTTTAGATTCATTTACTACTCCTATTTATTTATGTTCTAAATTTTAACATTGCATTAAATATGAAACTATATATTCTAAATTTAGCTATATCAAACTCCCCAACTCTCTCAAATAAATTTCCTCCAAAACCAAGTTTGAAAAAATCTACACCGGGTGATGATTCATCATCTGATATGCTTCCAAAGTTCATATATTTTACACCCATATCTTTGAGAACTTTGATTAACTCATATGTCATACCATAAGATGCAAAAATTTTTCTACCTCTTTGGTTGGATGCCGCATAATGCTGAAACGCAACATTATCAAAAACACTCATTATGCATGAGACTATAGGGCAATTCTTTTCATAACCTGTAAGAGCGAAGACTCGAGGTTTTCCACTATGGGTTTCACCTAAAAGTTGTGAGAAATTTTTTATATCAATTAATTTTATTTTTATTTTTTTCTTCTCTTGCATTTCATTGAGGATTTGGATAAATGTTTTTTGAGCATTTTCGAGTGTACTAATTTTCCATTCCAAATTATGCTTTTGTGATTGTTTTATATAATAACGATGTTTTTTTCTGCAATCTTGTAAAAAAACTTTATCGTCTTGCGTGGAGATATTAACGGTTTTAGAGCTAGTTATTTTAATAGTTGACTTAGCTAAAGTTGAAAATATCTCTAAATTTGTATCTGTTTTTTGTAAATAAGGTTTACATCTCAAATTAAATATTTTTTTTCTAATGATTATTTTTTTGAATTCATTCAATGCAGTCTTTGCCAGATCTATTGATTTTGTATTCAAAATTGGTCCTCCTGGACACCATCCTAATTTTATACCCAAAAATTTCTTTACTAAAATTTGTGCAATCAATGTTGGTTTTTCGTTTTCACTAATAATTAACCTGAAACATTCCCAATTTTCATCTTTCTTCAACTCACCCCAAGCATACGATTGAAAAATTGTACTTTGATCAAACTGAGAAAGAATAGCATCCCATTCTTTACTATCATTTTTATCTATGACGGTTGATAAATTAAATTTTTTCACAACTATGTTTTTGGAAGCGTTACACCTTTTTGGCCTTGATATTTGCCTTTTCGATCTTTGTATGAAGTCTCGCATACATCGTCTGATTCCAAAAATATAAATTGAGCAACTCCTTCGTTAGCATAAATTTTTGCTGGTAATGGTGTTGTGTTTGAAAATTCTAATGTTACATGTCCTTCCCATTCAGGCTCAAGAGGAGTCACATTAACAATGATTCCACATCTGGCATAAGTAGATTTACCTAAACAAAGCGTTAGGACTTGTCGTGGTATTCTGAAATATTCCACAGTACTTGCAAGTGCAAATGAATTTGGAGGAATAATACAGACATCTGATTTCACATTTACAAAACTATTCTCATCAAAGGATTTTGGATCGACAAATGATGAATTGATATTTGTAAAAATTTTAAATTCATCAGAACAGCGAACATCATAACCATAACTAGATGTCCCGAAAGAGACAATACTGCCTTTCCCATTTTCTTTTATCTGATTTTCTTGGAATGGCTCGATCATCTTGTGTTTCAGAGCCATTTCTTTAATCCATCTGTCTGATTTAATTGTCATGAGATACTTATCATAACATATTATAATTTTATGCTATCATACAGAACATGAAAATATTGTACGTAGACATGGATGGAGTCTTAGTAGACCCAAATTCTGCTCTAACAAAATTAAGTTCGGAAATTAAAGAAAAATATAAAAACAATATTTATGACGCACCAGGTTTTTTCGCGTTAATGGACCCTCTGCCTGATGCTATAGATTCATATAAATATTTGTGTAAAAAATTTGATACTTATATTCTAACAGCAGCGCCCTGGAATAATCCCACTGCCGCAAATGATAAAATTGACTGGATTCAGAAATATCTTAATGAAGAAGCTTATAAAAGGGTAATAATTAGTCATAACAAAAATTTAAATAGCGGAGATTATATCATTGATGATAAATTGCGTAATGGTGTTGACAAATTCAAAGGAACACATATTCATTTTGGCACAGAAATATACCCTGACTGGAAATCAGTTATTTCTTTTCTTGATAAAGAAATATCATAAAATTATTTAGTAACTAAATTTAGTCGTTTTGAATGACAATTTTTGGAAATACGGAGCTATAATCCTTTTTCCGCATGGATAATGTGGCAGCCATTTTTCTGGCAATTTCTCTATATGCCATTGATGATTGGGATTCCGGATCTGCAGAGACCGTCGGTGTGCCTTTATCCATTTCCTCGCGAATACGTTTTTCCAAAGGTAGTTCACCTAAAAGTTTAACATCATTTTCACTAGCAAGTTGTTCACCACCTCCTTGTCCAAAAATACTTTCTACAGTGCCACATTTCGGACAAACAAATGTACTCATATTTTCAACTATACCAAGTACAGGTACTTCAACTTTTTCAAACATTTTTAATCCTTTTCTGGCATCAATTAAAGAGATGTCTTGAGGAGTGGTAACAATTACAGCCCCACTGACTGGTATTTTTTGACAAAGAGTCAATTGCACATCACCTGTACCAGGAGGTAAATCAATTATTAAAAAATCTACATCTTTCCAATTGGTATCCGTTAACAGTTGTTCTAAAGCTTGTGTAACCATTGGACCTCTCCAAATCATTGGAGTCTCTTCTTCTACTAACAACCCTATAGACATAGTCTGTAAACCATGACCTATTTTTGGTTCTAAAGATTTTCCATCAACTGAATCTGGTCTACCGCCTACCCCCATCATTTTAGGAATACTGGGGCCATAAATATCGGCATCCAAAATTGCAGCCGATGCTCCTTCAGCTTTAAGGGCTAATGCAAGGTTTACGGCAGTCGTAGATTTTCCTACTCCTCCTTTACCTGATGCAATAGCAATAATGTTTTTAATACCTTTTATTCTATCTACACTTTTTTGGACCGTATGAGGAATGATTTCATAGTTTAAATCCAATGTTATATTAGCTTTTGGGTATGCTTCTTTGATTTTATTATGTAAATTTTCATGGAATGCTTTCATAATTCCTTCAGCAGGCCATCCCAAAGTGATTTTAACTGAAACGTTATCCCCATCTACAGTTATATCTTTTACCGTATTAGCTGTAACTAAATCAGTTCCCATATAAGAACATTGATAATCTTTTAATATGGATTCAATATTTTCTTTTTGCATAACCTTAGTCCTTTTAATGTTACTATAAAATTAAGATTGGTATATTATAACGTGTAATCATAATAGTTATAGAAAAAATATTAAGTCTATGAAAAAAATAATTGTCACGAGCGCCTTACCCTATGCTAATGGTTCTATACACCTGGGACATCTTGTTGAATATCTACAAACAGATATTTGGGTTAGAAATCAAAAAATGAGTGGGAATAATTGCATCTATATTTGCGCTGATGATGCTCATGGAACGCCAATTATGCTTAAAGCTCAAGAACTCAAAATAACCCCCGAGAAATTAATTGAAAAAATTTACAAAGAACATGTGAATGATTTTTCAGATTTTCAAATTGAATTTGACAATTACTATACAACTCATTCGGATGAAAATAAGTTTTTTTCTGAATTAATATATTCAAAGCTTTATCAAAACGGAGATATTATCAGTAAAACTATTAGTCAATTTTATGATGCAGAAGCAAATATGTTTTTACCAGATAGATATGTCAGAGGAGATTGTCCAAAATGTGGAGCAAAAGATCAGTACGGTGATTCATGCGAAGAATGTGGAGCATCTTACTCTTCATCAGAAATTAAAAATCCTATATCCACAATAACGCAATCAATCCCTATAACTAAAAAAAGTGAACATCAATTCTTTAAATTAAGATCATATGAGAAATTTTTAAAAAAATGGGTGAGCGACAAAACATTACAAAAAGAAATCAGAAATAAACTTGATGAGTGGTTATCTGAAGGATTATCTGATTGGGACATCACTAGAGACGCGCCTTATTTTGGGTTTGAGATTCCAAACACTAAAGATAAATATTTTTATGTTTGGCTTGATGCACCTATTGGCTATATTGCTTCATATAAAAATTATTGCGATAAAAATAATAAAGAGTTCGATGAAGATTGGAGTGAAAATTCTGACACAGAATTATACCACTTCATTGGAAAAGACATTGCTTATTTCCATGCATTATTTTGGCCCGCAATGTTAGAAGGTTCCGGCTTTAAAAAACCCAATGCAATTTTTTGTCATGGTTTTTTAACAATTGATGGTGAAAAAATGTCAAAATCAAGAGGAACTTTTTTTAATGCTCGTACTTATCTCAATCATTTAAAACCTGAATACTTGAGATATTATTTTGCAAGTCGTCTAAATAATAAAATAGAAGATATAGATTTAAGCTTTGATGACTTTTGTTCTAGAGTCAACTCAGATTTAATTGGTAAAATTGTAAATATTGGAAGTAGATGTGCGAAATTTATTAATACAGATTTTGAGAATAAATTATCAGATAAAATAAAAAATCAAAAATTAATAGATAAAACATTAGGTAGTTTAGATCAGATTGTTTCAAACTATGAAAGTAGAAATTACGCAACAAATATTAGATTAATTACATCATTAGCAGATGATATAAATAAATACCTAGACGATGAGAAACCATGGATTAAAATTAAAAATAATGACGAAAAGGATTCTGTCCAAGATATTTGTACTGATGGGTTGAATTTATTTAGAATTTTAATTGGTTATCTCAAACCCATTCTACCAGAATTATCTAGTAAAGTAGAAGATATATTACAATGCGCAACAATAAGATGGGATAATATCAATACATTGCTATTATCCAATGAAATCAAAAAGTTTGTTCCTATCATTACAAGAATAGATAAAGAGTGGATTGAGAACATGAAAAAAGAAAATGAGGATAATAGTGATGTCTAATAAAATTACAATAGATGATTTTTTAAAAATTGATTTAAGAATCGGTAAAATTATAGGTGCTAAAGCTGTTGAAGACTCTAGAAAAATGATTGAATTGAAAGTAGATATAGGAGAAGAAACTAGAACAGTTTTTGCTGGTATAAAAAAATCATATCAACCAGAAAGTTTAGTCGATAAACTAGTTGTTGTTATTACCAATCTGGAACCTAGAGAAATGAAATTTGGAACTTCTGATGGTATGATTTTAGCCGCACAAGATGAAGAAGTTGTTATATTGCAACCAGAAAAAAATATAAAACCAGGATCGAAAATCTCATGACCAAAAAAAATTTATTGTTAATCGAAAAAATTATAAATGCATTACCTCAACTTCAATGTCAAAAATGTGAATATGATGATTGTTCTCGTTATGCTGAAGCTATAGTTCTAAACCAAGAAGCTATTGATAAATGTGAACCGGGATCTAAAAATACCGCAAAACTTCTAGAAAATATCTTGTCTCAGACTGATGCTGAAATTAAAACACAGAAAATAAAAAAATATAATGTAGCAACAATAAAATCGAATAATTGTATTGGATGTAAAATTTGCCTCAATGTTTGCCCAGTAGACGCCATTATCGGAGCTAAACACCAAATACATTATATAGTTGAAGATTTATGCAATGGATGTGAATTATGTATACCTCAATGTCCAGTAGACTGTATGGAAATGATTGAAAATAAAAAAAGCGAATCATGGGTATGGCCTAGCTCAGAATCAGAGAAATCTAAGAAAAATTACTATCAAAAACTAAAAAGAACCAAATCTCAAAAAACTCAAATTAAAGATTGTCTAGATAATTTGACTCAAGAAAGTCAAATAAAAAAATATATAAAAGATGCTATAAAAAAAGAATCTATCAGAAGAGAAAAAGTAAAAATATATGAATAAATCCGCAATCTCGAAAATATTTGAGATTTTAAAAAAAGATAGACCTAAACCTACAACTGAACTTAAATATAAATCTAAATTCCAATTGTTAATAAGCGTAATTCTGTCAGCACAAGCAACTGATAAAAGTGTTAATTCTTCAACAGTAAAATTATTCAAAATTGCAGGAACACCAGAAAAAATTTTCAATTTAGGAGAAAAAAAATTAAAAAATTACATCAGAAATATAGGTCTTTTTAATTCAAAGGCTAAGAATGTCATCAAAACATCAGAAATTATTTTCAAACAGTACAATAATAAAATTCCATCTACTAGAGATAGTTTACAAAAACTTCCTGGTGTAGGTCGCAAGACTGCAAATGTTGTGTTGAATAATGCATTTGGCGAACCCACTATTGGAGTTGATACGCATGTATATAGAGTATCAAATAGATTAGGAATAGCGCCTGGTAAGAATGTTCTAGAAGTTGAGAACAACCTAGAAAAAAATATTCCAAATAAATATAAACATCATGCACATCACTGGTTAATTTTTCTTGGAAGATATACATGCTTAGCCAGAAAACCTTTGTGTACAAAATGCAAAGTAATTAAATTTTGTAGATATAAGAAAAAGACTGACCATGATTAATAAAGAATTTTTTATTTTTTTTACAATCATAGGTCTAGGAATATTTCTCGGATTTGGTGTTTCTATTTCTATGATAGTTCTAATTTTTGTCTCTCTAGTATTTATATATCTATTTTTAAACAGAAAAAATAGAATGATTGGACTTCCATCTTTAGTTGCGACATTAACGGTTTTATTTGTATTATATCTTTTTGGTTTGTTAGGAGACTGTCATTTATGTACAACCAAAAAAGATGGTGTTATTTTTTTTTGCAACAGATTAATTAACATGGCGCCTTTAAATTATGAGAAACAATTGGGTGACAACACATGTACAAAAGAATTAATATGGGTTTATCCTTAGTTATAATTTTTTAATCATATTCCATATCTCTGACATTTCATCTGGTTCAGCTATTTCTTTACCTCTACCCTGAAGTATACTAAGAACTTTTTCAAACCTAGTTTGAAATTTATTATTTGCTGACTCTAATAAATGATTCGGATTTATTTGTAAATGTCTAGACAAGCTAATGAGTGTGAACAACAAATCTCCTAATTCTTCTTTAACATGTTTTTCATCATTTTTTTCTATGGCGCTTTCAATTTCAGCCGTTTCTTCTTTAATTTTATCAATAATGCCACGTACTTCTAACCAATCTAAACCAACTTCTTTGGCTCTGATTTGAAGAATAATAGATTCATCAAAAATATTTTTCTCGCTCATTTGTATCAATTATATAATAATATTGACTACATGAATGTAAATAGATCAAAAATATTAAATGATTGGATAAAACAATTTTATCCTAATGACTATAAAATAGAACCTGCATCTAGCGATGCTAGTTTTAGAACTTACTTTAAAATAACATCAAACAATCAATCAAAAATAATCATGGACGCTCCACCAAATCATGAACAAATTAAACCATTTCTAGATATTACATATCTTCTAAAAGAAGCAGGATTAAATGTTCCTGAGATTTTTGAAGTAAATGAAGAAGATGGATTTATTTTGATGTCAGATTTAGGGAAGTCTTTGTATTTAAGTCAATTAAATAATGAAACAGTCTATTGTTTGTATACTGATGCAATAGACGCAATACACAAAATGCAATCTAATATCGATACAACGAATCTTAACATTTTTAATGAAGGAGAATATATGTTCGAAATGAATTTATTTAAAAAATGGTTTTTACAAGAACATTTAAAATTAAATATAAATAAAAACGAACTAATGACAATTGAAAATTGCTTCAAAGAATTGGTGGTTTTAATCAATAAAATTCCAGTATCTTTTACTCATAGAGATTTTCATTCAAGAAATCTTTTAATGACTGAGAAAAATAACCCTGGTATTATAGATTATCAAGATGCGGTAGTTGGTCCAATCACATATGATTTAGTTTCATTGTTAAAAGATTGTTATATTTCATGGGATGAAAATCTTGTATATGAAATCGTGAAAACTAGTATGCCTAAAATAACAAGTAATCATAATGTAGATGAGTTTTTTTTCTGGTTCGATATAACTGGTGTACAAAGACATCTGAAAGCAATTGGGATCTTTTCAAGATTATATTATAGAGATAATAAAAAAGATTTTATCAATGACATACCAAGAACCTATTCGTATATCCATAATACAATAAATAAGTATAGCGAATTAAATGAAATGAAAAGGTGCTTTAATAATATTAAATTATCCGAAATACTTAATCTATGAAAGCAATGATATTAGCATCTGGACGTGGTGAAAGAATGATGCCTATAACAAAAGATTTACCAAAGCCAATGTTGAAAGTGGGGAATGTCACATTAATAGAAGACAAAATTATTCGTTTAGCGGAGTCTGGTGTAACAGAAATCATTATCAATGTAGGATATTTAGGATATCAAATTAAAGATTTTGTTGGAGATGGATCGAAATTTGGGATAGAAATAACATTGAGCGATGAAGGAGATATGCCGATCGGAACTGCCAATGGAATTAGAAAAATATTAGAATACTTTGATGATGAAAATTTTATAGTTGTTAACTCCGACATATGGACAAATTATCTATATATAGATTTGAACGATAAATTAATTAATAATAATTATGCTCACATAATTTTAGTAAATAATCCAAATTATCATAATGGGGATTTCTCGTTGAATCAAAATTATTTGATTCAAGGCAATGATTTTACTTTTTCAGGTATTGGCGTTTATAATCCAAAACTTTTCAAAAAATATAATGATAAGGAACTAGGAGATATTTTAAGAAAAGAAGAGAAGATTACTGGAGAAATTTATAATGGTCTTTGGTCAGATATAGGCACACCAGGGAGACTAGATGAACTGAGAAAAAAACTATAGTAATGCCAAAGAACCACCCCAAGCAATAAATATTATCCCTGTAATTCTTCTAAATAATAATGGATGTTTATAAGATAATTTTTCAAAAAGGACAAAAACAGTCAAAACCATTACCCACATTATATTCATAACACCCAACGCAAAAAGTGTAAGCATTAGAGCCCAACAACATCCTATACAATAAAAACCATGTCTGTATCCGATAATAAATGCACCTAAATCGCCATCCTTCCAATTATTAGTAAGAAAACCTATTGGTGATTGACAAACACTTAAACAAGCATCCTTCCAAGGTGTAAACTGATATATCCCAGCCAGTATCAATACAATCACTCCTATGTATCCGTGCATAGGTTCCATCATAGGATTTAACATACCGTTTTGATGCATAAGATACTGAGGAAAGGTTATTACTAGACTAAACAACACCCAGCTCATTAAATAACCAATCAATAAAATTAAAGGTGAAGAAGCTTCTATGCCTTGTTCTTTTCTTCTTAATATTAATGTTGTAAATAATAAAAGCATTGGAAGAATTGATGGTGTCATCATTGCAATCATCATAACTGCCCACATTAAAAAAAGAAGAATAAAGTCTTTAAAACTCCAAACTCCATCCATAGGAGGCATCCATGATAATATCGAACCTACCAAACTTTTCGAAGAATTCATGGGCATATTCATATCACCATGATCCATAGGCATATCCATTGTAGTGTTGGTTGTAAACGGAAGAGTATTCATATGCCATCCCATGCCAAGGATGTATAACCATGAAACCAATAGTACAGCTGTAACACCAACGTATACAACCATTCTATCTTTCAATGGTAAATTGATATCTTGTTTATTATTTGTATTAAGATTCACAATTACAAAATATTAGACGACCCATTATAAATGAGTCGTCTAAATTTTAAGAATTATCCTTTTTCTACAGCAGTTTGTTTAGCTCCGCCATCCATATAAACAAATGGAGAACTTAAACCATTACCACCTTCATAAGAATGTTCGATTCCATGGTCTTTGTAGGTCACTTTTGATGCTCTACTGACAGTAATCGGAAATGGAGGTGCTACTGCTAATGGAGTATCGTGTACAACTACAGGTCTTCCCGCAGCTCCGCCCAATTGTTCCATTTTATTTTCACCTACTCCTTGTATAACTAGATGTCTATGAGGCGATTTAACATCATATTTGATGCTAGCTGATCTTGTTGGTAAATATTCACGAGGTCCGTCTTTTTCGCCTTTGGTAAGACTGGCTACTACACCTAGATGTCCACCATGAATACCATGCCATGCTTCTTTAAGAGCTTGTTCCTGTGAACCACTAGCTCTGTTATCAACATATAATGCTACGGTAAATCCACCCTTTAATAAATTTTCAGGAGCATGTAAATACATAGCCACATTAAGACCACTAACGTCGACATCGCCTACATGTCCTTTTTCTATGTTCCAACCAAGCAAGGCTGTACAATAACCTTTTGTTGGATCTAACAAAAGCAAACAAGGACAAATTGTCTCACAAGTACATGATTCAAAATATGTTCCACGTAGGTACATAGTATGAACTCCATGACTAGCAGCTTCCGCATCTTTTGATTTAAACAATGAACCAATGATAGGAGTCGCTGCAGCGACAGTTGCTAATCCTTTCATGAAACTTCTTCGAGAATCTGCTGCTTTTGTTAAGAAAGTTTTTTTATTACTCATATTTTTCCCCAACTAATATTAGTATTTTCTAATACTGTCTAAATAGACAGTATAGTCAGTATACCTCGAATCAACAAAAAAAAGATAACAATTAAATAAATATTTTATTTTATTGTATACAAGCTCTCCCCATAAGCAGTATAATGTTTATGAATGCCGAACAGGGGGCAACATGAAAAACTTAAAATTAATGGGTATCGCAATGTTGACTGTTATATTGACGTCTTGTGGTGGTGTAGGAACACCTCCAAGTCAGTATACGGCTAAAATTTATCCAATAGAGAATGATTTCGAAAGCTATGAAACACATGGCCCGTTCTCTTCAAGAGATGAATGCACAGCTAAAGCTCAAGAGATGAACGCTGCTGCATATGCTTGCGAACCTCATTCAGCGAAATAATTGCAATTATTTTGAATAAACCACCCCTTTTTTGGGGTGGTTTTTACTGTAAATTTTTACTATAAATAAATACAAAAAAACTATATGATGAACATATATGCATAAGGATAACTGTCATTTCTATCCAACAACTTTTCAACATGACGATCATAGCCATCAATGTGGTTGCGTAAAATGTTATATCACTAGCGTCATTACTCTACCTATATTTGAATTCGTTTGGTTATATGATTGTTATTCTCAATCATTCAATGTCTTTAACTTAGATAAAAACACACTACATTCATTTAATCTTTATATTTTATCTAATCCACGATCACCACCATTTTCTTTATAAATACTACTTACATAAAAAAATAATTTATAAAGGAGATTAAAATGTATAAATATACATTACTAATTCCTCTTTTAGTTGTATGTTCAAGCGTCTCATTTGGTGAGACCACAAGTGATGTAAATGTATCTTCACCTATATTTACTAACTCCATATATGAGAGTAAATATCCATCTCATGCAATTAATAAAGAGGAAATAAATACCTATCAAAGTATAGGTAGCAATTTAAAGAAGTATTCAGGCATATCTAATGCTGATTATGGTAATGCTATAGGTCAACCTGTGATACGTGGATTGACAGGTGATAGGACTAGAGTACTCTCAGATGGTATTCAATTAAATGACCTCAGTCATATTAGCGCTGATCATGCTAATAATGTAAACTTAAATAATATTTCATTTATTGAAGTTATAAAAGGACCCTCTTCTCTATTTAGTTATGGAGCTACAAGCGGCGGAATTATAAACGTAGTTTCAGATATAATTTCAAATGCAAAATATGATAGTTTATTTAAGATAGATTATTTAACGATAAATAATGGGTATGGACATAATCTTCTAATCAAGGAACATTTGCTAAATACAAATTTATTTTTTTCTTTTAGTAATAAACACCTAGATAATTATAGTCTTCCAGATGGCGCATTATTTGAGGAAGGCGTTAAGAAAAAAACAAAATCTAATTCAGATTATAAAAACCAAAATTTCAAACTAGGGTTATCCTTCCCAAGAGAATGGGGATATTTTGGTATAACGTTTGAAAATACTGACGGTGTTTATGGAATACCATTCCATGCTGAAGAGGAAGAGGAGCATGAGGAAGAGGAGGAACATAGAATTTTCTCAAAAGTAGAATCTGAGACTTATACCTTGAAAGGAAAATATAATCATCCTATTTTCTTTAATTCTATTGATTATTTCTATAAAGATTCTAATTATTTCTTAAAAGAGCATGAAGAAGATGGATCTGCATCTTTAAATAATAATAGTAAAGAACTTTCTATTAAATTTGATTTAGATAATGAAAGATTCGAAAGAAAATTACTCATGCAATATAATCATAGGAAATCTCCGATGACGAACGCATATCTTCCTTCATCAGAATCTTATGAAAGATCTGTTTCTTATTTTACTAGAACAAAAAACAAATCATATGAAATTGATTTTGCTGGAAGATATGATTCTAATGTTAGATATACTCGAGAAACTCAACGCTACGGAGATACATCTTTAAGTTTTGCAACAAGCTATTCGAGTAAGCTAAATACATCTCTTTTCTATACTGTTGGGTATGCTCACACATCAAGAAGCCCGGCCATATCAGAATTATTTGCTAATGGCTCACATGGTCCTACTCAAAGATTTGAAAGAGGAGATAGTAAACTGAACAGGGAAGTCTCAAGAAATATTGAACTTGGTCTGCAATATAATGTTAATGATATTGACATAGTTTTTAATTTATACAGAAATAATATCAATGATTACATTTTCTTAGCCGATCAATCTACTTCAACTAATGGCAAAACTGATGCTAATTGGAGTCAAAAGAATGCTGTCTTTCAAGGCTTTGAAGTGTCTGTATCTAAAGAATACATCACTGATAATGGTATTATTGAAATAAAATTAAGTAGAGATGATATTTCTGCAACCTTCGATGATAATACGTATGTCCCAAGAATAACACCAGCGAGAAACATCCTCTCAGCTAAGTATAATGATAGTGATAATACTCAATACTCATTAAACTTAATTCATGCTGAATCACAGGGAGATTTCTCATCAATTGAAAAAAAGACAAACTCTTACGTCAACCTAAGCGCTGGAGTGACTAAGATATTTCCAATAGGCACTAATCAAAATCTTACTTTAGATATTCATGCTAACAATCTTCTAAATAAAACTATAAGAAATCATGAATCATTCGTTAAAGATAATGTCCCTACACCAGGTGCACAATTTGGAATGTTTTTAAGCTTTGATTACGATTATTAATTTAGATACATCTATATGAGTGTTCATAAGACTATATACCGAGTGAACACTCATTTATCTCAATATTGATTTATATAGTCATTCATAATCTTATATGCGTCTAAAGTAAATTTTCCTACTTTGCCTGACCCAATTGATATATCATCAATGGTCACAATTGGAACTACCGGATTTGTAGAGCTTGAGCACCAGATTTCTTGAGCACTTAAAACTTCTTCTTTAGAAATATCACACTCTGATACCTCGATTGTATTTTTTCTAAGTAAGTCTATTAATAGATTTCTCGTAACTCCTGATAACAATTTATAACTCAGTTTTGGAGTCTTGATGATATCTTTTGACAGAATAAATACATTACTTGCAGAACCTTCTGTGAGTTTATTATCTCTTATGAGAATAGCCTCATATCTATTCATTTTGGTTGCTAAATTCTTTAGCATTACATTTGCAAGCAATGACGTAGATTTTATATTAGCTTTAGTCCATCTATAGTCATCTTGAATACATGCTGTAAATCCTTTTTCTATTTCAGACACACAATATTTTTTATATGGCTGCCCCATTATCAGAACTGTTGGTTTGTTGTTTTTATCAAAAATATGTTGACGTGCCTTATCAACACCTCTAGTAATTTGAATATATATAGAATGTTCTTTGTATTGATTAACAGATATGAGCTCATTAATGGCATCATTAATTTCAGAAAAGTTTATTTGCTCTTTTGTAATACCAATTAAATTTAAACTAATTTCCAATCTATCTAAATGTTGATCCAAAAGAAAAGGCTTTGATTTATAAACTGGAATCAATTCATATACTCCATCACCAAAAAGGAAACCTCTGTCCATTACTGAAATTTTTGCTTCTTCTGAAGGGAAAAAAGATCCATTCAAATACAGTATTTCTTGCATATTTTTTATTTAATAAAAGAATCTATTGTTCTTCTTAACATATTTCCAGTTTTGATATCTTGGAGAGCTACTAACTTCGCCGTGCTTAAAGTTTTATTTTTTAACTTAATTGCAATAAATCCTACAACGTCATTTTTAGCAACTGGGGCAGTTAATTTTTTATCAATTATAAATTCTTTTGTGATATTTTTATATTGTCTTCTTGGTATAGAAATAAAATAATCCTCAGTAAAACCTACTGGCAGCATTGTTTCATCTCCTGCATATACTCTTGCTTTATGTACTTCTACATCTTTTTTAAAAACTTTATGAGTTTCAAAAAATCTAAAACCATATTCCAAAAGAGATTTTGATACTTGAATTCTCTGTCCTGGATTTTTTGCCCCTAAAACAACTGAAATAAGTCTTCTACCCCCGCGTTTTGATGAACTGGCTAAACAATAACCGGCCTTCTTGGTAAATCCTGTTTTTATTCCATCTACAGAATCATCCATATGCATTAGTTTATTTCTGGAGTATTGTTTGATTTCATTAAATATATATTCTTTTTGTCGATACATTTTATAATATCGAGGAAAGTCCTTAATTAAAGCTCGAGACAAAATCGCAATATCTCTCGATGTCGTATAGAGTTGTTTGTCTGGTAAACCTGTCGAATTTGCATAATTAGTATTATTTAAATTCATACTTTGTGCTGTCTGATTCATATAATTCACGAAAGTTTCTTCATCACCAGAAATGTATTCAGCTAATGCTACACTGGCATCATTTCCAGAACTTACAATGACACCTTTAAGTAAATCTGAAACTTTTACTTTTTTCCCTACTTCTATAAACATTTTAGACCCACCCATCTTCCATGCCTTTTTACTAATAACAACTTCATCATCCATACTAATTGCTTTATCTTTTAATTCAGTAAAGGCTAAATATGATGTCATTATTTTAGTGATACTTGCTGGTGGAAGCATTAAATCAGGATTTTTAGAAGCTATGATCATACCACTGTCATAATCCATAAGAACATAGGAGCTGATTTTTGGATTTGGAGCTTTAGGTATAGGCCCCGCAACTGAAAATGTAGTACCAATAAAACTGACTGTGGTTAATAAAAATAAAATTTTTGTAAATTTCATATTCTTTAATATTTGTTTGTGATTATATCACATATTATAATTTTCTAGTTCTGTTTTATCTTATATGATTTGATATTTTCTCCGAGAAAATAAACTGCTAGCGCGTAAAGCCTACTTCTATTGTATCGTGTTATAGCATAAAAATTTTTATGCCCAAAACTATAAACATTTCCACTTAACTCTTGTCTTGCAATAACTGAAATCAGATTGTTTTCATAAATATGCTCATTAGAATTTATGTTCTTTTCTTTAAAAAACTTATATCTAGTATGTGGTTTGTAAGATTTTTTTGATATATCATGCACGAATTCAGCGGAATCTTCATCAAATATCATTCGAGATAATATTAAATCATTTTTCTTCCAACCATGTTTTTTTAAATAATTTGCAACACTGCCTATTACATCAGCATTCGAATTCCACAAATCAACTTTGTTATCATTATCAAAATCAATAGCATAATTTCTATAACTGCTCGATATAAACTGTGGCTTGCCCAAGGCACCTGCATAAGATCCTTTGATTTTCGAAGGATTAAGATTATTTTCATCGCACAATAATAAGAAATTAATCAATTCAGATTTAAAAAACTTTGCTCTCCTTCCTTTGTTCGGACCTAAGGATAGAGATGCTAGTGTATCAAAGGTTTTGAAACTTCCTGTTCTCTGTCCGAATTTAGTTTCAATACCAATAATAGCTGTGATAATTTCAGGCGGTACCCCAAAAACTTTATATGCCTTATTTAAAATTTGTTTATTTTCATTCCAAAATTTTCTTCCTTGTTTTATGTGGCTTATATTTACAAAAAGATTTTTATAATTTGTGCAATTGATATCTGTTGTATTACAACCGTTCCAAGTCAAAGTTCTTTCAGGGGCTTTTTTAAAAAATTTCTTTAATCTAGATTCTGTTTTGACCTTATTAAAAAGGTTTTTTAATTTTTTTCGATCATACGCATGCTTATCATACATATAATTAATAAATTCATTTACTTCCGAGGTCTCATAAGTGCTAGACGCATATATTGATGAAATATAGAAAGACAAAATAAATATAAACAAAAGTCTTACCATATTATTTCCTTAAAATTCTTTGATGAGATTTTACAGACATTATTATTCCAAGTGCAGCAAATACAGTTACCATGGACGTTCCTCCATAGCTCATAAAGGGTAGTGGCGCACCAACAACTGGCAATATACCAATTACCATTCCAATATTTACAATTACGTAAAGAAAAATTGTTAAACTCAACGTACCAGATAATATTCTTGAAAAATTATCTGTAGCTTTTATGGAAATGCTTAATCCTCTTAATACAATAAAAAGATATAAAAACATCAAAATCAAAATTCCAATAAACCCAAATTCTTCACCAAAAGCAGAAAATATAAAATCTGTATGATTTTCAGGTAAAAATTCTAATTTCGATTGAGTACCATTCATGTATCCTTTTCCAAATAAACCCCCAGAACCAAGTGCTATTTTAGATTGAATTAAATGATAACCAGTTCCTAGTGGATCAGATTCTGGTTCAAAGAAGGTTAAAATTCTTTGTTTTTGGTATTCGTGAAGGTTATACCATAAAATTGGTAAAGTGGCGGTTAATAGTACTGTTGATCCAATAAAGAATCTTATCGACATTCCTCCCAATAAAATTGCTATCACACCTGACATTCCTATCAATAACGCAGTGCCTAAATCTGGTTGTTTCATAATCAAAAACATTGGAATAAGTATTATTAATGACGCGATAACCAAATATTTAAACCTGGGCGGCAAAGGTTTATCATAATAATAAGAAGCTAACATTAGTGGCACGAATATCTTCATAAGTTCAGATGGTTGAAATCTAATAAAATATAAATCTAACCATCTATCCGCACTTTTTCCTACTCCAAACAATAAAACCAATATCAGTAATAAAAGACAAATATAATACAACCCAGGTGCAAATAATCTAAAAGTGTCGGGATGTATTTGTGCCAAAAAAACCATCGCTGTCAAACCAACTAGAACTCTGATTATCTGTTTCATAACCAAGCTCGTATCTCCATATGAAATACTATAAATAGTGATCACTCCAACAAAAACAATTATCATGACAACCACAAATAGTTTGGTATCAATTTTTAAAAAATTACTTATTCCAGAAACAACTCTACTCGTGTCATTAGGGTTAGAAAGTCTTATCATTTCTTAGCAACCTCACTGGCTTGTTTGAAATATTTATTAATTATATCTCTAGCAATAGGTGCTGCAACAGAAGAACCTCCGCCACCATTTTCAACTATTACAGATACAACTATTTCTGGATTTTCATAAGGGGCAAAACTAATAAATAATGCATGGTCTTGGAGTTCTTTAGCGCCTAATTTTCCTTTATCAAGCGAATAAACTTGTGCCGTACCAGTCTTACCAGCTATTTCAATATTTTTGACTTTATTTAAATGCGCTGCTGTTCCAACGCCAGATTGGTTTACAACTCTCCACATGGCTCTATTAACAACATCTAAATTTTCTAATTCCATAGGAACCGAAATTCTATTCTGATCATAATTATAGTTATTAATTTGATCTGTTATTATGTTGTGACTTCTCAAAAACAAGTGAGGGACAAATGTCTCACCTTTCCCAGCC
Source organism: Gammaproteobacteria bacterium (assembly GCA_002716945.1). Taxonomy (GTDB): domain Bacteria; phylum Pseudomonadota; class Gammaproteobacteria. Next base: position 26,309 of record PBCF01000003.1, read on the forward strand.
AAAATAGATGTTGCAACAGCTAATTGAATAGGTGTTGTTAACATATAACCTTGTCCAATACCAATATTAAGTGTCTCACCTGGATACCAAGGCAATTGTTTGGTTTTTCTTTTCCAATCACGATCTGGCATTAATCCTGATGATTCGCTATATAAATCGATATATGTCTTTCTACCAAATCCATATTTGGGTAATTTGGTACTCAACATATCTATACCAGTAACTTCAGCAAGTCTATAAAAAAATACATCACATGATTGTGTAATCGAATATGCCAAATCCGAATCTCCATGTCCTTCTTTTTTCCAACATTTGAATGGTCTTTTGTGATTCTTTAATTTATATTTACCACCACAAAATACTGATGTTGTTTTTGTAAAAATATTTTCATCTAATGCTATTAGCCCAACAAATGGTTTGATAGTTGAGCCTGGTGGATATAAACCTGCAATAGAACGATTGATTAAAGGTTTATCTTTCCGGCTTATTAATTTTTTATAATCTTTGGTTGTAAGTTTCTTTGTGAACAGATTTGTGTCATACCCTGGTGCACTAACCATTGCCAATATATCTCCATTATTTGGATTCATTACTATTACAGAGCCTGCTTTATCTTTCATTTGTTCGTAAGCATAAATTTGTAAGTCTAAATCAATGGTAAGATGAATATCTAAGCCACGTTCTGGATCGGATTTATCTATTATTCGTACAACTTCACCTTGAGCATTTGTTTCTAATCTTTCATAGCCAGGCTTTCCTACTAATAAATTTTGATAAAATTTCTCCACACCAAGTTTGCCAACTTCCGTCATTCCTTCTCGGATATCTATGACACCAGATTCAATATCACTTTCAGATAACTTTGCAATATACCCTACAACATGTGCAAGAGCTTCTGGATGATTATAAATTCTCTTTGATACTGGTGTTATCTCTAACTCTGGAACAATATGTTGATCAACCGAGATTTGAGAAAATTCCTTTAGAGATATATTTTCCGTAATAACAACATCTTTAAGTCTTCTATTTTTAAATTGTTTTTTTATAATTTCCATTTTCTCATTCGAAAGTTTTAATAATTTTTGAATATTTTTATAAAATAAGTCGATATCATTTACTCTCTCTTTTTTAACTATCAAATCGAAAGTATTATAATTCTCTGCAAGAGTCTTGCCATGGCGATCTAGAATCAACCCCCTAAATGCTTGGATTGGTCTTATTTTGATTCTATTATCTTCGGCTTTCACTAGATAATATTCATGTTCTGAAACTTGTAGCTGATACAGTTTAGATATATATGTTCCAAACACAAAAATTACTAAAACAATAGCAATTATTACTCTGCTACTGTGTGATTTTCTTTCTTCATCAGAATCGCTCATCCTATCCCAACCATATTTTTCTTCTATATTGAGCCTTTTTCTGATAGAGTCTTTTCGAGCTTTAGTACTCATCTGTCTAATTATATGTAGACTTCTGTTAAAAAAATATAAAAAATGGAGAAAATTATATGATTACAATCAATTTCAGCTTTATACCAATATTATTAGGCATATCAGGGCTTATAGCCGCATTTGCATTATATAGATATATTCTTAGTTTCCCGACTGGAGAAGGTAAAATTCTCGAAATTTCAGAAGAAATACATCTAGGGGCTATGTCATTTATTAAAAAAGAATATTCAATACTGTTTTTATTTGCATTGGTTCTAATTTTTGGAATTTATTATGGTTTAGGTTTTGATAGTACAATTGCATTCATTGTTGGGGCTTTAACATCATCGCTAGCAGGTTTTATTGGAATGTATACTTCTACTAAAGCTAATGTTAGAGCTACAAATGCCGCACATACAGAAGGAATGAACAGAAGTTTAACTGTTGCATTTTTTGGTGGATCCATAATGGGATTGACCGTTGCAGCAATGGGATTAGTAGGTTTAGGAATATTATATTTTTTATATGGCCAAAATCCAGCTACAGCATCTGTAATTCATGGATTTGGAATGGGGGCGTCGACAGTTGCTTTGTTCTCAAGAGTAGGTGGAGGAATATTTACTAAATGTGCAGATGTAGGTGCTGATTTAGTTGGAAAAGTTGAAGCAGGAATCCCTGAAGATGATCCTAGAAATCCTGGAGTGATTGCTGATAACGTAGGTGATAATGTTGGGGATGTTGCTGGAATGGGTTCAGATATCTTTGAATCATATTGTGGTTCAATAATTGCCTCAATAGCTATAGCTTCGACACTGAATATAGTTTTAGTTGAACAGTTAGGTTTGAGATCTAATTTAATGTTTCTTCCTTTGGCTTTGGCTTCGATTGGAATTGTTTGTTCTTTATTAGGAATTCTTTTAGTAAAAATCTTATCAGATTCATCGTCAAGTAATGTAAATGTCAGCACTGCATTAAGAAGTGGAACATTTGCAGCTTCTATTGTCTTCATATTAGCAGCATATTTTATAATAAGTTTTCTTAATTTGAATTCTGATTTGTGGGTTGCAGTTTTAGCCGGTTCTGTTGGAGGGGTTATTATAGGACTTACAACAGAATTTTATACAGGCGGTGAACCAGTCAGAAAAATTGCAAATCAAGGTAAAACTGGTCCTGCAACTATAATCACTACTGGATTATCCGTAGGAATGGAATCAGTAGTGATCCCTATACTATCAATTGTAAGCATTATATTTATTTCGAATATTTTTGCTGGTTTATATGGGGTTGCAATTGCAGCAGTAGGTATGCTTGCAACGGTAGGAATAACCATGGCTATAGACGCATATGGTCCAGTTGCAGATAATGCTGGGGGTATAGCAGAAATGGCTGGGTTAGGCGAAGAAACTAGAAAAATTACGGATAGTCTAGATCAAGTAGGCAATACAACTGCAGCAATTGGTAAAGGTTTTGCAATTGGCGCAGCAGCATTAGCAGCATTAGCTATAATTACAGCATTTATAGAAGAAGTGAATCATACCAGAATGGAACAAGGCAGAGAAGCTGTGGAACTACTTCTTACAAATACAAATGTTTTAATAGGATTATTTTTAGGCGGAATGATTCCATATTTAGTTGGTTCTTTAACTATTAAAGCTGTAGGAGATGCAGCTTATGAGATGATTAATGAAATAAGAAGACAATTTAAAGAAATTCCGGGACTATTAGAAGGTACCGGTAAACCAGACAATAGTCGTTGCGTTGAAATTGCAACGGCAGCAGCCATTAAGAGAATGGTATTACCTGGAGCGATTGCAGTATTCTCACCTGTCATTATTGGTTTTGGTTTTGGTGCAGAAATGCTTGGTGGTCTTTTGGGTGGCGGTTTAATAAGTTGTGTTTTATTGGCATTAACAATGTCTAATGCTGGTGGTGCGTGGGATAACGCAAAAAAATTTATTGAACAAGGTAATCTAGGCGGCAAGGGATCTGAAACCCATAAAGCTGCTGTTGTAGGTGACACTGTTGGCGATCCGTTAAAAGATACATCTGGGCCATCAATGAATATATTGATAAATGTAATGGCTATAGTAAGTCTTGTTATAGCGCCTTTGTTATAAATTATTATAGGAGTAAACATTTGTGAACATTTTATTTCTAGGCGCACCCGGTTGCGGGAAAGGTACTCAGTCAAAAATGCTTATTAAAGAATATGGTATTCCGCAAATTTCAACAGGTGATTTATTGCGCTCAGAAATTTCATCTAAATCTGAACTTGGAAACCAATTAAAAGATATTATATCTCAAGGTAAATTTGTAAATGATGAAATAGTCTTAGAATTAGTCTCTAAAAAAATTAATTCACCAGAATGTAAAAAGGGGTTTATATTAGATGGTTTTCCTCGTAATTTATCTCAAGCAAAAAGCTTAGATAAGTTACTTAATACAATTAATATACAAATTAAATATGTATTCTTTATTGATGTACCATCAGAACTTCTGATTAAAAGGTGTGTAGGAAGAATTACTTGTGACACATGCGGCAGAATTGAAAATGAATATTTTTCAGATTTTAAAGAAGGTGATAAATGCGGTGATGGTGTATTTGTTAAAAGAGCCGATGACAATGAGAAAACCGTAACAAATAGATTAAAAGTATATACAGAACAAACTGAACCAATAATTGATTACTACAAAGAAAAAAATATTCTACATACTATTATTGGTGGCGAGGGCCCCGCTACAGAATTAACAAATCAAATATTTGATATACTAAGTTGATTAAAACGCCTATTTATAAAAAAACATAACCTCTCATCACAAATTAAGTGATATAATTGTTTTCGATAATATTAGGGGTTTTCAGATTTTTATGAAAAATAAATTTTTAGTATTCTTAACATTATTTTTTGTATCTAATCCTGTTTATTCAGGATGGATACCTGATGAGTGGTTTCCAGATGATTTGATACCTGATATTAGTATACCCCAACAACCTGTAATGAAAATCCTGGAAGGTGACATTGACATCCTTCCTAAGACATATAGGATACCTATAGATCAAGGATTATTGTTGGATCAAAAAAAACTTAATCAATTACAACCCGGACTAACAAGAGAACAGGTTGAATTCCTTTTAGGCACGCCAACATTCATAGATCCTTTCCACTATGATAGATGGGATTATATATATTATTCAGTTGAAAAAAATAAAGTAAAAAAAACAAAAAGATTAATAGTTTATTTTAAAAATGAAATAGTTTATTCAATACATGATCAAAAAAAGGTGGTAAGACAACAAGGATTGAAGTCGGATGCAGTATTTGCTGATGCTCCAGTAATTGAAAAAATTCCAGTCAAAAAAAATCTTTCAGTGCCTGAAATTGTAATAGCCAGAAGAGAAGATTACCTGTCCTATAAAAAAACAAAAGGTCTCCCTGTTTGTATTGATAACGAAATAGAGACATATGAATCAGAAAGAACTTTGGTTAACGCAGACGAAGACACATTAGAAATAAGATCAGATAAACAGAGTCAAGATGATCAAGGTATTTATTATGCATCAGGAAAAGTACAAATAGAACGTGCAGATGATTTAATAAAGTCTGAAGAGGCGGAGTACGATTCTGAAACAGGAATATTAACAGCAAAAGAGAATGTTACATATCTAAATAAAGATATCACAATTAAGGCTTTACAAGGTGGTTATAATAGTCAAACGAACACAGTCAATTTTAATAAAGCAACTTATAGTTTTGTCTCTCAAGATAGACCAGGAACCGGAAAATCTAATGATATTTTTGTGGATGAAAAAGAAGTAATTCATTTGACTCCTTCAACTTACACAACATGTAATATAAATGATCCAGATTGGGAGCTGAGTTCTTCAAAAACTGAACTCTATAGAGATATAGATAGAGGGCATGCATATAATTTGGTTCTCAAATATAAAGACTTACCTATTCTTTATACACCTTTTCTTAGTTTTCCATTGACGGATCAAAGACAAACAGGATTCTTGTTTCCAAGAATTGGTAATTCTAAAGAAAGTGGAGTAGTACTCTCGTCCCCATATTATTTTAATCTGGCACCTAATTATGATTTAACTTTCATACCTACTAATTATTCTGGTAGAGGTCAAATGTATGAAATACAAACTAGACATAAATCTATATACAGTGATACTGAGATACAATTAGCTACACTTAAAGATGATGATATTAAAAGAGATGACAGGCATGCCTTTTTTATAAAAGACAATAGAGTTTTTTTAAATACTATGAAGTTAGAAAATAATTCATGGGATGGAACTAGAATAACTTCTAAAATTGATGTAGGTGGTGTATCTGATAAAAAATATTTTGATGATTTTAGTAGTTCTGTGGCCGGCATAGGGAGATCTCACATTTTAAGAGAAATGAGACTAGCAAGAACAGATAGAGGAAAATTTGGTGAATTAAATATGGAGTTACTCACCCAATCTTACCAAGTTGCAAAGGAAGGGCTAAATGAACAATATAAAACTTTACCTAAATTTACTGTCAACTATCAATCGTTGAAAAAAAATTATGATTTTGGATATAACTTTGAAGGTGAATATGCAACATTTGATCACACTCTTCCAACAGAATCTGAAGGATCTAGATATACTATATATCCATCAGTTGAATATTTAATTAATGAACCAGGTTGGATGATCAAACCTAAAGTGGGATTTAAATATACAAAATATGAATTATCTAATGCTGAGCCTGAGGCAAGAACAAGAAGTACAGCTATCGCAAGTTTATACGGAAAAATGGTTTTAGAAAAAAGGATTAAGAATAATATACTACAAACTCTTGAGCCTCAATTATATCTTCTTTACATACCAGTAGGGCAACAAGATGATATCCCGTTATTTGATACAGGTTTGAATGATTTTAAATATACATTATTTAGTGAGAATAAATTTTATGGCGAAGATAGACTAAATGATGCTAAACAAATAACTTTAGCTCTGACATCTAGAATGATAAATGCATCAACTGGGGTAGAAATGATTAATGGAACTATTGGCCAAATCTTCTATTTCGACGATCGCGATGTTCATTTGACGGCAGATACTAAAGAACATTCTGACTCCTCAAATATTCTTGGTATCGTCAACGCTAGATTATCTGATAATTGGAGATTATCGGCTGAATCGATATTCAATCCTCATGCTGGATATGGTGAAAAAAATGCTGTCCGAGTTATGTATAAAGATAAAAGCCTTGGAGCTCAACGTATATTCAATGCTAGCTACAGATTCAATAGAGGATCTCAAGAAGAAATTGATTTATCTGGAGTAGTTCCTATAAATAATAGACTATCTTTTATAGGTAAATATAATTACTCATTCAATAATGAGAGAAGTAATACAGAAGATTTATTAGAATCTATGATGGGATTTGAATATGAAAGTTGTTGTTATGGTTTTAAATTCGTAGTGAGAGATTACTGGGATGGAAATAAATCTGCCAACGCCATATATTTTGAATTCTTACCTAAGGGTTTAGCTACTTCTAATAATCAGACCTCACAATTATTGAAGAGAGGGATACTTGGATACCAAGATGTGTATGATTACTAGAAAGTTTTATTTATATGTCAGCTTTGCGTCATTAATACTAATAAATATTTGTAGTATTAATGTTTCATATTCAGCAGAAATTAAAGATAGAGTGGTTGCGATTGTAAATGATGGCGTCATTCTAGAATCAGAATTAATTGAAGAAATCAAAAATATCTCTAAAGGACCTAAAATTAATGAGTACTCTAATTTAAATGATGAACAACTAATAAAAAAAGTTTTAGATAAACTTATTTTGAATAATTTACTCATTCAAGCAACAAAAAGATTTGGTATTAATGTTTCAGATATCGTTCTAGAAAGAGGTCTAAGACAGATTGCGCAAAACGAAAATGTCCCTTTACCTAAATTAAGAGAAGTTATCACTTCTAAAGGGCTCGAATATTCTAAATATATTGAAATAGTCAGAAATAAAATGGCAGTGGATGAATTATTTAGAACACAATTTTACTCAAGAGTATATGTAACTACAGGCGAAATTGATAATTATATCAAAAATCAAATGTCTGATTATGATAAACAGATTAAATATGATTTGACTGAATTAGTTATTATAGATGAAGACAAAAAATTAAGTCAAAAAGTTATTGATAATATTTATTTAGAACTAGAAACATTAAATTTCATTGAAATAAAAAAAACTAATACAAATTTAAATATTGAAATAAATGAATTAGGTCAAAATACAGTTGATATATTACCTGATGTTTTTGTAAAAGCTCTGAAAAAAATTTCCAAAGGCAAATTAAGTGAAATCATATCAAGTCCAAGAGGTTACCATATCCTTAGACTAAATAATATTTCTAATGATTCACAAGTTTTTGTTACCGAATATAAAGTTAGACATATACTTATGGTAACTGATGTTATGACATCAGAAGAGGTTATAAAAAATCAACTGCTGAAAATAAAAAATGAGTCTGAAAATATAGATGATTTTATTTTAAAAGCTAAACAATTTTCTTCTGATAAAGCTTCTGGTTTTAAAGGAGGTGATATTGGTTGGGTTCGCAAAGAATCCGTAGTTCCAGAATTCTCAAAAGTTATGATTAAAACTCCAATAGATACGATTAGTGATCCGTTTAAGACTCAGTATGGTTGGCATATTCTGTTTACAGAAAATATCAGAACTATTGATGATACAGATGCACGTCTAAGAAAAAAAGCTGAACTTGAAGTTAAAAGAATTAAAGCTGATAGACAAAAAAATGAATGGATTGCAAAATTAAAAGATCAAGCATATATAGAAATCAAGGACATACAGTATTGAACAAAATTGCAATAACTCTAGGGGAGCCTGCTGGTATTGGTCCAGATTTAGGTGTTTTATTGTCCCAAAAAACTTTAAAAAAGAATCACATCATTGTAACTGATCCTAGATTATTAATCGCTAGTGCAAAAAAATTAAAAAAAAAGATTAATATTAATATTCTGAAAGATATTAATGATAAAACAATATCTGGGAATAATATTTTAAATATATTACCAGTCAAATTAAATACAAAAAATATACCTGGCACTATGAATCCTAAAAATTCTGAATTTGTTATAAATACAATTAAAAAGGCAGCAACATTATGTATGAATAATCAGGTAAAAGCGATGGTAACAGGGCCAATAAGCAAATCTGTTTTAAATGATGGTGGATATAAAATTTCTGGACATACAGAGTTTTTGGCAAATTTATGCAATTCTAAATCAGTTATGTTATTGATGAACAAAAAAATTAAAATTGCTTTACATACTATTCATATACCGTTGAAAGAAGTACATAAACAAATAAAAAAAAATAAAATAATTCACACAGTTACAATTGTTAATAATGACATCATAAAAAAATTTGGCATAAAAAAACCTAAAATCTTAATAACAGGATTAAATCCTCATGCGGGTGAAAATGGATTATTAGGTAAAGAGGAATTAAATGAACTAATTCCAGCAGTACGTGAACTTAGAAAAAGAAATATTTTAATTGATGGTCCGTGTCCTGCTGATACGGCATTCATTAGAAAAAATATAGATTTTTATGATGTCTTTATTACTATGTTTCATGATCAAGGGCTTCCTGTCATAAAATTTGATAATTTTAAAAAAACTGTAAATATTACATTAGGATTACCAATAAATAGAATTTCAGTAGATCATGGAACTGCTTTAGAATTAGTAGGTACAGGAAATATTGATATATCTAGTTTTAGAGAAGCATTAAGAATTGCAAAGTCATTAAATGATTCAACTTAAAAAAAGACTGGGACAACATTTTTTACATGATAAAAATATTATTAATAAAATATTAAAGCATGTAAAACCAGAAAAAAATCAACATTTTCTGGAAATTGGTCCAGGTAATGGAATTCTATCTAAACCTCTATACAATAAAATCAAATCATTAATTCTAATAGAAAAAGACAAAAAATTAATACCAATCTTAGATCAAGTGTTCTACAACCAAAAAAATATAAATATATATAACAAGGATATATTGAAATATAATTTTGAAAATATTAGTAAGAAAATTAGAATTATAGGCAATCTTCCATACAATATTTCTACTGAGATTTTATTCAAAATATTGAATATCTCTGAAAAAATTATTGACGTACATTTTATGTTACAAAAAGAAGTAGTTGATAGAATAATCGCAAAACCTAACAGTAAAATATATGGGAGGTTATCCGTGATGTGTCAAGTTTATTTTAATATAGAAAAATTATTCGAAATCTCTCCAAATGTTTTTTATCCTAAACCCAAAGTTCAGTCAGCATATATCAAGATGATTCCCTATCAAACTAGATTTCATAATAATAAACATGAAAAAATGTTTTATGATATTGTAAAAACAACGTTCGAATCTAGAAGAAAAATGATAAAATCTACACTAAAAGACAAAATGGATTTAAAAATTTTAGAAAAATTAAATATCAACCCAAATCAAAGGCCTGAAAAGATATCTGTAGATGATTTTTTAAATATTTCAAAAGCATTATGAAGAGTTTTGTTTGTATATTTCTATTTTTATATTCCATATATAATTATTTTAATTTTTTCTCTTGGTATTTAGGCCCAAATCAAAAAATTATTGAAGAAGCATTGCACTTGTCTTTATTGGCAAGTATACCTCTTTTCATAATGATTATTATCACGCATATTTATTTTTATCCTAAAAATGTGGATGATCATGCGCAGGTGATTTCTTTTCCACCTATAATAATGTTGTTTTCAGTAAATTTAGCTTTCTTTGTAGGTTCCCTGAATAGATATTATTTCCAAATTTATGATCTTCCAGAATTTCTTGATATATTAAGAGATCCAGTTATAGGCGTAATTTTAATTATATTAGCTTTCTTAATCATTATATCGGCCATAAAAGAATTCAAAAACATCAACGAAGATCCGATGCCCACAACATCATCTCAAAATCTAATACGAAATAAAATTTATAAATGGACAAGAAATCCAATGTATCTTGGGATTCTAATATTTCAAGTTGGACTGGGTATGTCTTTAAGCTATATCCATATAACATTGTTTAGTTTATTTACATTTATCATTTTTCACTATCTTGTAGTGAAAAGAGAGGAGATTTATTTAGAAAAGCAGTTCAAAGAGAAATATTTATTGTATAAAAAAGAAGTACGAAGATGGTTATGATGCTGCTTCCATAGTTGATGTATTTTTAAAAATTATCTTATCCTTTTCTAGAGAAACTGTAACAGTTTTAATGTCGACTAATTCATTATTCAGAATTTTCTTAGAAATCTCATTTTCTAATAAATTTTGAATTTTTCTTTTTATTGGTCTTGCACCAAATGATGGGTCGAAACCTAATTTTGCAATATGCTTGATTACTTGTTTTGTTACATTAATCTTTATGTTTGTTATCTTATTAATTCTCTCGCAGAGCACAGCAATTTGATTATGTGTAATCTCTTCAATAGTTTCTTTTGAGAGAGGTTTGAATGCAACTATATCATCTATTCTGTTTAAAAATTCAGGTCTAAATTTATTTTCTAATTCATCTCGAATATTTTGTCTGACTTTATTACTATCATCTGTATCTGTATGATAATCATGTCCTAAATTTGAAGTCATTATGATAATGGTATTCTTAAAATCTATAACTCTACCCTGCCCATCTGTTAATCTTCCATCGTCAAAGATTTGTAAGAGTAAATTTAGAACTTCAGTATGAGCTTTTTCAATTTCATCAAGTAATATTACTGAATATGGTTTTCTTCTTATAGTTTCAGTCAGACAACCGCCTTGTTCATAACCAACATAACCTGGAGGTGCACCTATCAATCTAGAAGCATTATGTTTTTCTGTGTATTCTGACATATCAATACGAACTAATGATTCTTCTGAATTGAATAAAAATTGTGCAAGTTGTTTAGAAAGCTCAGTTTTCCCAACTCCAGTTGGTCCTAAGAATAAAAAAACACCATTTGGTTTGGTAGGATCAGAAATTCCTGCACGTGATCTTCTTATAGCATTCGATATAGCTGATATTGATGCAGATTGTCCAATAACAAATTTAGATAAAAAAGTTTCTAGGTTTAATAACTTTTCTCTCTCGCTCTGAACAATTGTATTTACAGGTATTCCAGTCCATTTAGAAACAATATCAGCAACAATATTTTCTGTAACTTTATTTCTTAATAATTTTAAATCACTAGATGTATTTGTTTCTGAATGTTTTATTTTATTTTCTATTTCAGGTATTAATCCATATTGTAGTTCTGACATTTTAGTTAAATCATTTTTTCTGCGCGCATTTTCTAATTCTTGTTTAGCATTTTCTAATTTCGTTTTGAGTTTCTTAGAGTCTGTAACCAAGCTCTTTTCTTCAATCCAAATTTTTTCTAAATCATTATACTCTTTAGATAGAGAATCCAAATTTTGTTCTAATTCTTTTTTTCTTGCGTCAGAGTCTTTATCTGAATCTTTTTTTAATGCTTCAATCTCAATTTTTAGTTTAATAATATTTCTGTCTAATCTGTCCATCTCTTCAGGTTTAGAATCAATTTCCATTCTAATCAAACTTGCAGCTTCATCAATCAAATCAATAGCTTTATCTGGTAGATTACGATCTGTAATATATCTTGCAGATAGGTTAGCAGCAGCAATTATTGCATTGTCAGTTACAGTGACACCATGATGTATTTCATATCTTTCTTTTAATCCTCTCAAAATAGCTATAGCATCATCTACGCCGGGTTGATTGATTAAGACCTTTTGGAAACGTCTTTCTAACGCTGCATCCTTTTCGATATTTTGTCTAAATTCATCAAGTGTTGTAGCACCAATACATCTTAAATCTCCTCTTGCAAGTGCTGGCTTCAACATATTTCCTGCATCCATAGAACCTTCGGATTTACCAGCTCCAACCATCATATGAATTTCATCAATAAAAATAATATATTGATCTTTTTTCTTAGTTAGTTCTTTTAAAACATTTTTTAATCTTTCTTCAAATTCACCACGAAATTTTGATCCTGCTACCATTGCACTCAAATCCATTTGTAAGAGTTTTTTATCTTTCAAGCCTTCTGGCACCTCATTATTAATAATTCTTTGAGCTAATCCTTCTGCTATTGCTGTTTTCCCAACACCAGGGTCACCAATCAGAATAGGATTATTTTTAGTTCGCCTCTGAAGCACTTGTATAGATCTTCTGATTTCTGTATCACGTCCAATGACAGGATCTAACTTACCTTGTTCAGCTAAATTCGTTAAATCGATTGTATATTTTTTTAGAGAATCACTTTCTCCTTCATAATCTTCTGAATCAACTGAAGAGTTTAATCTAGCTTTTTTAACCAATTCTTTGATTTCTGATACATCATATCCTGCTTGTTTCAATATATTTGCAATTACATCATTATCAAAACACGCCACTAAAACTGTATCTGTTGCTATAAATTGATCTGAATATTCTTTCATTATTATTTCAGCTTTTTGTAATACTTGTAATAATGATTTAGAGAATTCTGTGATAGTGTTTTCACCATCTACAGTATTTAGTTTTTCAATTTCTAAATTCACTGCTTGATGTGCTGCAAAAATATTACCATTTATTTTAGCCAGAAGTTGTTTTGCTATATTGTCATTATTTATCAAGGCATACAATAAATGACAAGGTTCAACAAATTGATTCTTATTGATGAATGCTACATTTTGAGCTTCAGTAAGAATTTCTCTTAATTTCTTAGTATATTTATCTACATTTATTGCCATAAATGAAATATATGTTCTAAATCAAAAAAAACAAGAAGAAATTAATGCATGTGATGATTTATGCTTTCATTGGATTTGCGCGGGTCTATCACTTTAAAATGCAACATATATCTCACTTCATTTCTATCATATGCGACAACCTTTATTACTTCACCAATTTGCAAATCTCTACGCTTACCTAAAAACATAACGTGTTTAGCGCCATGATCTAATTGTATTGTATTTTTTGCTGGAATTGATAATGATTTTAAATGTCTCATTTTTGCTGTTCCAGAGCTTGAGATTTCCGTAGTATGTAACTCAGTTTTATCAAAGACTGGTGATGTAAGTTTATATATTTCTATATTTTCATCACTATTATTTTCAAAAACTCCATATCCAGCAAAAACATTCGTGTTTTTAGGACCCATATGGATAACACCTTTTCTAATTTCTAGTTTTTGGCCGCCATCCTTATGTACATCAACTCCACTCATAAATGCATGTGTTTTAGTTCCTATAAAAACTACAAAGACAATTGCAAAAAATTTTGTTAATAAGTTAGATGTATTCATCGCGAATCATTATAAACTATGCTTGCATTTTTTCAATCTTTAATTATATTTTAGATATGAATAAATTCTTGCTCAGCATGCTTATGTGTCCACAATCAGGTGGCGAACTACATTATGATGAAAAATCGAATGAATTGATATGTTATAAATCAAAACTTGCATATCCAATTGAAAATGACATACCTATTATGTTGATAGATTCAGCAAGACAATTAAAAGATGAAGAGTTAAATGAGGAAGATAGTAATGGCAAAGATTAATTTAGGCACAAAAATAAAAGACAGTAAAATTCAATGCACAGATGCAACAAAAACAAAATTATCAGATTTCTTTGATAAACAAATCATTTTTTATTTCTATCCGAAAGATATGACACCAGGCTGCACGACAGAAAGCATAGAATTTAATTCAAATTTATCTAAGATCAAAAAACTAGGTTTTAATATAGCTGGTATATCTAGAGATTCTCTAAAATCTCATACAAAATTTATTGAAAAATACAAATTCAAATTTCCACTCATTTCTGATGAAGATGAGAAAATTTGCAAAATATTTAATGTAATCAAAGAAAAAAGTCTTTATGGTAGAAAATATATGGGTGTTGATAGAAGTACTTTCGTATTAGATAAAAAAGGAACAATAAAGTATATTTGGAGAGGTGTTAAAGTTAAAGGGCACGTCGACGAAGTTATTAAGACAATCAAAGAGATAAAATAAAATGATGCAAATTATTACTCTTCTATTTATTTTATCAATCTTATATTATTTTATCTTATTCAATAAACAATTAGAGTTGCAAAAAAGACAGAATGAATTATTAGAAAAAATATTAGATACAAAAAAATTAAATCCACATGAAAATGAAGCAATAGAAGATGCAATGCCTCATACTGAAATTGAAAAATTGAAAACTGAATTTATGAAAACTCATTATAAACCACCAAAAAAATGACAGAAAATATATTTGAGAAAATTATAAAAAAAGAAATACCAGCAGATATTATTTATGAGGATGATTTGGTTTTGGCTTTCAATGATATTAGTCCTCAAGCACCAACACATATACTTGTTATCCCAAAAAAAAATATACCTAAACTATCGGACAGTAAAAATGAAGATAAAGATTTATTAGGTACCTTATTGCTAACTGCAAAAAAGATTGCAAAAGATAATAATATTAACAATTACAGATTGGTTATAAATAATGGCAGTGAAGCTGGACAAACCGTTTTTCATTTACATATTCATATCTTAGCAGGGAGAGATTTTGGTTGGCCACCTGGTTAATTCCTCTTACCAAAAAAAGACATAATTTTATCAATCAAATCCTGTAATGGATTGATACGTAATTTTTCTGATTCTACTGCTATTTCATCAATACACTTTACTGATCTAGCAGGATATGGTCCATGTGAAGTCTCTTGATATAGAGCAATCACATCAAAACCTTCCTCAAGAGTATGTCCTATTTCAAAATTCTCTTCACGTGATTGAACTTGTCCTTTCATTAAAGTTGGCATTTTAGCAAGATACATAGGTTCGCAATCATTATCTTTTGCTTTTTGCACAATATTTTCATTTACAATTTTTTTTGAATCAATTTCTATCATTGCGAAATTAGAATTTTTATAAAATTCTTCTAAATCAGATGTATCGTCATCCTCTTGCACCCTAACTCCTACTTGAATTTGATCGCCAAGCTGATTTTTAGCATCAATTATTTTTTCTAGTCCTTGTTTTTTCATGACAGTAAAATATTTAGGCTGAATCTCTTTAGCAAAATTGATATATGATGTCCATTCTTCTAAATTTACATTATCTGTATCTAAATAAATATGAGTTTTGCAATCTCTTTTTTTTGATTCTTTTCTAAAATTCTCTACGCGTTGTTTAGATATATCTGATCCATCACTAAATAATATTCTTGCTATATCTACACCATCTGTCCACTGTCTTGCTATTCCAGCTATTATCATGGTTTTTAATTCTTTCTCATCATCAGTGGAAGGTCCTAGAGTTGCAATTATCAAGCTTTGTCTATGTCGTTCTTTAGTGGCCATATGAATAATAATATCTTATCAATAGAAGTATATTATAATATCCTAGATACAATAAACATCTTTTGATATTAATTTATGATTGAAGCACTACCAAATATTCAGACCATATTTTTTATAATGATATTTATTATTATGTACATTATTGAATTTTATTGTCCGAATAGAATATGGCAAACAGCTAGATATAAAAGACTTTTCACTCATCTCATAGTTGCTATTATTAATTCAATAATTTTATACATACCTAGATTGATATTCTTGATACCCATTTTACTTTTAATAGAGGAAAAACAACTTGGTTTGTTAAATAACATGGATCAATTTTATTTTATAGAAATATTATTAGGTTTTCTTTTTTTTGATTTTGCATATTATTGGTGGCATAGATTCAATCACACAATACCTTTTTTATGGAGGTTTCATAGTTTTCATCACTTAGATACTCATTTAGATGTAACAACATCATTAAGATTTCATTTTGGTGAGCTTGTACTGTCGGTTATATATGATATTTTTTTGATTATTATAATTGGCGCGCCACTGGAACTGTATATCTTTTATAAAATCATTTTGACTTCATCAAGTCATTTCCATCATTCTAATATTAAACTTCCTGAGAGAATAAACGATTTATTAATATATTTTATAGTAACACCTAAGTATCATACAAATCATCATACAGTTGAAAAAAATACAAGGAATGCAAATTATACTTCAATCTTTACTATATGGGATCGTTTATTCTTAACGTGTAAAGACTCTAACGATGCAGATAGAACACTGATGGGATTAGAAAACAGAGATTTAGAGCTTGATTTAGTTAAGAGTCTAAAACATCCATTTCAAAAAAAATCAAATGAATTACTATAAAATAAGAAACCCCCTCTTCCTTGAGGAGGTATTTTGTCAACTTATTTATAGACATGATATAAAATATATTATTATTGTCTAATATATTCTTATATAAGTATATTTTGTCTATACATTGTCCATAACAATACCATGACAAAGTATAAATTTCAACCAGTTTTAAGTAATTCTTACAATTATGGTCTGCTTTTTTTGATATGAGATGTCTAGAAAGCTGTAGTAATAAAAATCTTATATTGACATAACTAATTGATTTTGTTTAAATGAATTCACGCCGATTTGAACATCAGCTTGCCGGCGTAAAATAGCTAAAGCGATCGGTAACCATCATAGCTTTAGCGTGATGGTTTTTTTTTGGCATTTGATCTTCAGCTTGTGTGCCAGACCGATCAGGTAAAACACTAAAGAGGAGTACAAAATGAAAATTTTTAAAGATGGTATATTCGCAAATATTGCATCCCATACCAGCCTTTTCTCTCAAAATAAATCTCTTGTAGAGATATTTCTTTTGTCGAGTAGCTTAGGGGCTAATATCCCATTAGTGCAGTTAAATAACGACATAAGGGAATACTGCTGCGAGAATAAGGTTGATTGGTCTATTAAGAACCTTTCATCAACGGTAAATATAGGTAAAGAAAACACACATTGCTACGTTATCAAATTTAATACAGGTATCAGTAGTAATGTCGCAGATGATTTGATTTACAAACTAGCTTGTCACCTCGGTTTGAAATATAAATGTGTCCAATGCGCTTATCATTATCGTGATAAAGAGAGAAAGATATCATTACATTACGATTAAGGTATTAGAAATATAAAAGTTGTTATTTGCCTTTTGTATATTTTTTTCGGAACTTGGCGATTCTACCTTCTTTTGTCTCAATTCTACCTTTACCGGTATAAAAAGGATGAGATTCTGAAGAAGTTTCGACCTTGAATACTGGGTATTCTTTACCATCTTCATATTTCATCTTTTCTTTAGGGTTAAGAGTTGAAGAGATCAAGAAGCTCTTATTACATGAGACATCATGAAATATAATTGGTTGATATTCTGGATGTGTGTCCTTTTTCATAGTCTGATAATATAACATATAATTGAATAATAAAAAGATATGACGAACATTAATTTAATACAGATTACAGATTTACACCTAACTAAATCAAAAAATACTATAATTCAGGGTGTTAATACTTATGTTTCAGCCAAAAATGTAATTAATGAAATCAAAACTAAACAAAAAAAAATTGATAGTTTAATACTAACAGGAGATTTAGTTGATGATGAAACAGATCTTGGATATCAAAATTTAAAAACACTTTTGTTTGGCATTAAATGTCCAATTTATCTGATACCCGGAAATCATGACTCGCCAGCAGCTATAAAATCAATATGTGATGATAGAATAAAGTTTACAAATAGTTTTATTTTAAATAACGACTGGGTGATGTTTTTATTTAATACCAAGAAAATTGGTACTCATTCAGGAATATTTAGTGAAGATGATATTGAAAAATTAAATAAATTACTGGAAAAACATACAGAAAAAAATTTCATTATTTTTTTACATCACCCACCAATCAGTATAAATTCACCATGGATGGACACCATGTCTATAATGAATCCTAATGAATTATATTCTTTAACAAAAAAATACACTTCAATCAAAGGTATATTTTGTGGGCATGTGCATCAAGAATTTGAATCTACTATTAATAATGCAAAATTTTATACAACCCCATCAACATGCCATCAATATAAACCTAAGGCTGATAAATTCAGCTTAGATTTAAATTTGAATGCTGGTTATAGATATATAACTTTAAAAAATGATGGGGAAATAATAACTTCAGTCTTCAGATTATAAAAGTTTTGATACTATTATAACTATTTTATGTAATCTTTATTTTCAATTTAAAGCATAATATTCACACTCCGTTATACCCTTTTAAAAAGGATATAACGAAGTTTTTAGAGTGAGTAAATTGTATTTCTAGTTATTGTATCCGCTTTCACCATGTCCGGTGAGATCAATTCCTGTTTGTTCATCTTCTTCAGATACTCTCAAGCCTCCGGTTAGAGAATCAACTATTTTGAGTGTCACAAAAGTAAGAACTCCACACCAAATTATGGTAAATAAAACACCTTTTATTTGAATTATAACTTGATCGATAATGGAATTATCTAACCCCATACCTCCCCAAGCACTAGATGCAAAAACACCAGTTAAGATTGTTCCTAATGCTCCTCCAACTCCATGTACAGGAAACACATCAAGTGAATCATCTATACTCAAAACCTGCTTTATATATTGGGTAGCTTCATAACATATTACGCCAGCTAATGATCCAATAATTAAAGCTCCTACAGGGCCAACAAAGCCTGATGCAGGAGTAATTGTACCTAATCCTGCAACCATACCAGTTACTATACCTAAAACGCTAGGCTTGCCCTTTTTCATCCATTCTCTAAACATCCAACCAAGAGAACCTGTGGCAGCGCCAATATGTGTTACCAACATAGCCATACCTGCTGACTGATCTGCTGCTAAGGCTGAACCAGCATTAAAACCAAACCAACCAACCCATAACATTGATGCACCCGCTACAGTCATTGCAAGATTATGTGGAGGCATAGGTGTTGTAGGGAATCCATTTCTATTTCCTAAATACATTGCAGTAACAATTGCCGCTACTCCAGCATTAACGTGAACAACAGTTCCACCAGCAAAGTCCATCAAACCCATATCACCTAACATGCCACCTCCCCAAACCATATGGCATATAGGTGCGTATACTAATACCATCCAAATCATACTGAACAATATCATAGAAGGAAATTTCATTCTTTCAGCAAAGCCTCCAACTATAAGTGCAGGTGTAATGATAGCGAATGTTAACTGAAACATTGCAAAAACAGTTTCTGGAATATCACCAGATAAACTTGATGCTGTTACAGGTGATAGAAATAGATAATTTAAGTTTCCGATAAATGCATTCATTGATCCACCGTCTCCAAATGCTAATCCATATAAAACTACAACCCATAAAACAGTCACTAAACACGTAAGAGAAAAACACTGCATTAAGACTGACAATACATTTTTACTTCTAACTAATCCTGCATAAAAAAATGCTAATCCAGGAATTGTCATAAATAAAACTAATACTGATGACGTTAATATCCAACTTGTATTTGCAGCAGATATTTTACCCTCATGCCCATCAGCCATTGAAATTTCTGGCATAAACACAAATATCAATGGTGTTAATGCCATTAAATAAGATAATTTTTTAAACATTTTAATACTCCTCTGCTACATTTACATGCATAAATTGTGCCAAAAGAGTGAATTCTATTTTTTATGATGAAAGTAAATGAATTTGTTATACTATCATCTAAAATTAGATCAAAATGCAATAGAAAATAAATTTGTAATGCATTATTTTAGGACATTATATGCACTATTTTGATACACAAGAAATTAATGAATTTGATGTCATTATTGTGGGGGCAGGACCATCTGGATGCGCCTGTGCTCATGAATTAGATAAATTTAATAAAAAAATTCTATTAGTTGATAAACATAATTTTCCAAGACATAAGCCATGCGCTGGAGGAATTACAATCAAAGCTTTAAATCAGTTACCAATAGATATATCTCATTTGATACAACATCATTCATATGATATGACTTTTGAATTTGATGAAAAGTATAAAATTAAATTAAACAATCAAGATGGTTCTTGTGTAATGGTTATTAGAGAAGATTTTGACAAATTCTTTTTTGATGAAACTTTAAAACTTGATATAAACTTTCTTAAAATTAAAAATATTCAAAATATTAAAAAAAATAATAATAAAATATTTCTAGAAATTGATGATAAAAAATTTCGATGTAATTATTTAATTGGAGCAGATGGCGCTAATAGTGTAATTAGAAAAATGACAACCTCATTGTCATACAAAAATCCAGTTTATGCGTTTGAAGGAATAGTGAAAAAAAATCAACTTAATAAGGACTCGGTTACCGAATTTGTTTTTAATAATCGTGGATATGGCTGGATATTTCCTAAGAAAGATCATTTAAATGTTGGAATTGGAAACTTGATCAACCGGAATAATGATACAAAACCAAATAAAAAAGATTTATATGATTTTGTTCAAAAAAAATTAAATACTGATGAAATTTCTAATATTACAGGATTCCCTATTGGTACAGAAGGTGATAATTACCATTCTACAGAAAATATATTTTTAGTTGGTGACGCTGCAGGATTATCAGAATCATTATTAGGAGAAGGAATCTACAATGCTATAATTTCTGGTCAATATGCTGCTAAATCTATTATTGCGGGTGAAAAACATAATACGTCAGATGCTAAACATTTTTATAATACTTTCTTATATAAATTAACCAAAGAATTGAGATTATATAGAAAAGGATCTAACCTATTGTACAATTATCCAAAACTAACATATTTTTTAATGAAATTTGGTCTTGGTAAAAAATTTATGGATGGCTATTCGCAAGGAAAGACTCTGACAGAAATTATAAAAAAAACTAAATTACTCCCTAATTTTTAACTAACCATCTCTTGTACTACAATACCGCGCCAGATTAATCAGGATTTGTTTAGCTTTGCTATCCTTAAATATATCTAGTTGTTTAATTGCCTTCTCATTTAATTGTTTAATTTTTGATTGAATATATTTATCTACATCAGAACTCAGCATTATATCTAGAATGAGATTAATTTTTTTTAAATCTCTATTTATAAAAGTATTTTTAATTATTTGTTTAGACTTTTTATCAGTATTTTGTATCGCATATATGATTGGTAACGTTGGTTTACCTTCAGCAAAATCTTCTATAATATTTTTACCTGTATTGTTTTTTTCACCAAAATAGTCTAAATAATCATTTCGTAACTGATATGCCAATCCAAAATAATTACCAAAACTTGCTAGGGCTAAGTTTTGATTTTCATTATTAGCCGCAAGAACACTCCCAATTTCACATGACGCCTCAAATAATTTGGCTGTCTTTCGAGATATGATTTCAATATACAGGTTTTCAGTCATATTAATGTTATTTAAATTCATTAACTGCAATACTTCTCCCTGGGAGATGATGTTTGTTGTTTTAGCTAATATTTGATAAATTTTTGGATTATTAATTTCTACTATAATTTCAAAAGCTCTTGAATATAAAAAATCCCCAACAAGTACGGCTCCTTGATTACCCCAGATACTATTTGCGGTTTCCTTGCTATGTCTCATCTTAGATTTATCCACTACATCATCATGTAATAGTGTTGCGGCATGTATAAATTCAACGACCACTGAAGCATCAATGATATGTTGTTTATTTTTTTTACATAATTTATTAGCTAAAATTAAAACGATAGGTCGTAATCTTTTACCCCCACCTTTGAGTATATGCTTGCTTAAGGTATTTATTAGATTTACTTTTGTTTTCGTACGCTCTAAAATTTCAGATTCTAGATTTACAAGGTCTTTTTCAAGGTAGTTTTTGAGAAATTCTAACTTCATATATATATAATACTCCAAAGTTTTCAGTTTTTTTTAACAAAAGTATTTATTAAATGACTAATAAACGCTAAAATCATGGTCTTTAAGGAAACTATCATGTTAGCAGTATTTGAAAATGGTTCAAAACAATATAAGGTGTCAGTGGGCGATTTGATTAAAATAGATCATGTTAATTCGCCTGAAGGTACAAAAGTATCTTTTGATAAGATTTTAATAGCATTTGACGATAAAAATACTGAGTTGAATTCAACAAAATTATCAAAAATGAAGGTCACGGGCACTATTAAAAGACATGGTAGACATAAAAAAATAAGTGTGATTAAATTCAAAAGACGTAAGCATTATATGAAAACACATGGACATAAACAGACGTTTACTGAAATTAAAATAGAATCAATTAAATAGGTATAAGTTATGGCTCATAAAAAAGCTGGTGGTAGTACAAAAAACGGTAGGGATTCAGAATCTAAGAGGTTAGGTGTAAAAAAATATGGCAGCCAGTATGTTAAAGCAGGTAACATAATTATTCGTCAAAGAGGCACACCTGTAAAAGCAGGTATGAATGTTGGCTGTGGTAAAGATCATACTCTGTTTGCTAAATCAGATGGTTTTGTATTATTTCATAAAAAAGGACCAAAGAAACATGCTTATGTCAGCGTCCACCCCACAAAAAATAATTAAACATAACTAGATTGCGCAATAACTATGAAGTTTATAGATGAAGCTATAATCTCGGTTAAAGCGGGTAATGGCGGTAGCGGTTGCATGAGCTTTAGAAGAGAAAAATATATACCATTCGGTGGTCCTGATGGGGGTGACGGGGGTGATGGTGGTTCTGTAATCTTAAAAGCAAAAGATGGTCTTAATACACTCGCAGATTTTAGAAATCGAAGTAAATTTATAGCTGAAAATGGTCAAGCTGGTGGCAGCAAAAATAAAAAAGGTAGGAATGGAAATAATCTTATTATTGAATTACCTGTGGGTACAGTGATTTATGACAATAATACGGAAGAATTAATTTGTGATTTAGATAAAAATCAACAGACAGAAAAAATAGTAGATGGTGGTAAACATGGTTTAGGTAATACTCATTTCAAAACATCAACCAATAGAGCTCCAAGAAAAAAAACAACTGGAGAAAAAGGAGAAGAAATGGATTTAAAAATTATTTTAAAAGTTTTAGCTGATGTTGGATTGATTGGTTTACCAAATGCTGGTAAAAGTTCTCTTTTAAGTGCTATTAGTATGGCGAAACCAAAAATTGCAGATTATGCTTTTACAACCCTTAATCCTAATTTGGGAGTAGTAATAATAAATGATTATCAGAAATTTGTTGTAGCAGACATTCCGGGATTAATCAAAGGGGCATCTCAAGGTGCTGGATTAGGTATACAGTTTCTTAAACATATTTCTAGAACGAAGCTTTTGTTGCACATAATTGATATAGTAAATAATGATATTTCAAAAATTATGGATGATATAGACATTATTTTTAATGAATTAAATAAATTTGATGATTATCTGATTGGAAAAGATAGATGGTATGTTTTTAATAAAACAGATATGTTATCAAAAAAACAATTGGATGAATTAGAGAAAAATATTTTGGATAAAATAAAAGGCGAGTATTTTCTAACATCAACTAAAACTAAAGATGGTTTAGATGGTTTATGTAATAAAATTAAGGAGCATTTAAATTTATGAGAAAAAATTTAGATAATTGTAAAAGAATAATAATAAAAATTGGTAGTTCCCTTATTAGCCAAGATAAATCTTTATCTATTAAAAAAATTGAAGAATGGACAGAACAAATCAATAAAATAAAAGAAAAAGATAAACAAATAATAATTGTCTCCTCTGGAGCAATTAGTCAGGGTATGAATATTCTAAATATGAAAGAGAAACCACAAAATTTAGAATCTCTACAAGCGCTAGCTGCAATTGGACAGCAACAGCTAATTGGAATGTATGAAAATGCATTTAAAAAATTCAATATCAAAACAGCTCAAGTCTTACTCACACATGATGATATAGCTAATAAAGAAAAATATAACAATGCAAGAGCAACATTAGAAAAAATTCTAGATTTAGATGTAATACCAATTATAAATGAAAACGATGTTGTAGCCACAGAAGAGATTAGATTTGGAGATAATGATAATCTAGCTGCTATGGTTGCAAATTTGATTAAAGTAGATTTATTAATTATCTTAACAGATCAAAATGGCTATTATGATAAAAATCCAACAATCGATACCAATGCAAAACTTATAGATAACTGCAAAATAAGTGATTTAATTATTGAAAATAATTTAGAAACAACCAATCAGTTTGGAACTGGAGGCTTCAAGACTAAACTTCAGGCAGTAAAAAGGGCATCAGATTCTAATACTATAACTATAGTAGCTTCAGGGCTTCAACAACAGGTACTACTTAAGATTTTCAACGGGGATAATATTGGCACCCTATTTGAATAATTGTTAATTAAAGTGTTTTGATCTGTTTGTTTAATCTAGATTTATGCCTTGAAGCTTTATTTTTGTGTATCAATCCTTTTGCAACTAATTTATCAATTACAGATGTTGCCTCTTTAAAATATTCTTTTGACTTATCTTTATCTCTATCAGATATGGATTTTAATACTTTTTTTATACTAGATCTAAATTTAGTCTTCTGAGACATATTTCTCACTCTAGATTTATTAGATTGTCTAATTCTTTTTTTTGCCTGTGCGGTATTTGCCAATGTAATCTCCTTCAATTAAAGGTAAAATAAAACAAGATTATCTCAATGATAATAGGGACTGTCAATATAAAGATACTAATATGGTCGCAGAAAATACAAAGAATAATACAATACTTAAATCGTCATATGTAGTTGGAGGTATGACTTTTGTATCTAGGATAACTGGATTCGTACGTGATGTGATTTTTGCAAATATTTTTGGTGCATCGCCAAGTACTGATGCATTTTTCGTAGCATTTAAAATACCAAATTTTTTCAGGAGATTGTTTGCAGAAGGGGCATTTATTCAATCATTTGTTCCTGTTTTATCCGAATATAAAACAAAATACCCAGAAAAATTGAAAGAATTTTTACAATATATTTTCGGAAATTTAATGTTAGTGTTGTTTATAATAACTTTTTTAGGCATCATATTCTCCGATTTTATAATAAATATTTTTGCTCCTGGATTTTCAAACGATGATGGAAGATTTCTTTTGGCATCTGATATGTTAAAAATTACATTCCCATATCTTTTTTTTATTTCACTGACAG
The DNA here is from genome assembly GCA_002716945.1 of Gammaproteobacteria bacterium. GTDB lineage: Bacteria > Pseudomonadota > Gammaproteobacteria. The sequence goes on from PBCF01000003.1 coordinate 51,907, forward strand.
CATTTTGTGGTGGTATTTTTAATACCTATGATAAATTTTTATTACCATCAATCACACCTGTCATACTGAATATATCATTAATTTCATCTGCATTATATCTTTCAAACTTTTTTGATGAACCAATTAAAGCGTTAGCATATGGAGTTTTGATTGCAGGTATACTTCAATATATTATTCAATTCCCATCTCTCCTTAATTTGAAATTATTAGTTTTACCTAAGATTGGGTTTGCAATTAATGGGGTTAATAAAGTATTAAAACTTATGTTGCCAGCAATACTAGGGACCGCAGTAGTTCAAATAAATTTAATTATTGATTCTATTGTAGCCTCATTACTTGCTGCTGGAAGTATAAGTTGGCTTTATTATTCTGATAGACTCGTAGAGTTTCCATTAGGGATTTTTGGGATAGCATTAGCAACTGTTATTTTACCTACACTATCTAAACAGTTCTCTTCTAATGATTTAAAAAATTATAAAAGAACAATACATAACGCATTGTCGCTCGCTTTAGTATTTAGTTTTCCTGCTATGTTTGGATTGATAATTCTCTCTAAAAATATAATTATAAGTTTGTTTCAATATGGTAGTTTTACAGTTGATGATACATTGATGTCGTCTCTCAGTCTCATTGCATATTCTGTTGGTTTACCTGCATTCATTTTAATGAAAGTTTTATTAACTGGCTTTTTTTCTCGTCAAGACACTAAAACTCCAGTCAAATATGCTATCTATGCAATTATTTTTAATATTATAATGAATCTATCAGTTGTTATTTATTACTCAAATAATCCTTTCGCAGGCGCTCATGCATTACTAGCATTGGCTACATCCTTGTCAGCTTGGATTCAAGTAATCTTGCTTTATCAGAATCTTAAAAAAAATAATATAATCAAGACAAGTTTATTCTTCAATACTCTGAGTTTCAAAACAATAATAAGCTCAATTCTTATGTCAAGTTTATTATTTTTAATAGTGTCCCCTGTTGAGGATTGGAATGCATTTAGTTTCTATGTAAGAGGTTTTTTATTAATTATGTATATTGGAATTGGTGGAATTATATATGTCTCCGTTATGTATATCCTAGGTTTCAGATACAAAAAATATAGTATATGAAAATAATAAGAGGTCTAAAAAATATTAATAAAATTATTGGTCCTTCTACAGTAACCATAGGGAATTTTGATGGCTTTCATAAAGGACATCAGAAATTAGTTAATGAGGTCATCAAAACAGCTAAACAAAAATCAACACTTTCTACCATTATAACTTTCGAACCTCTTCCAGAGGAATATTTTAAAATTAAAGATTTCAGAAGGCTAATGAGATTAAAAGATAAATTAAGAATGTTTCAAAACCTTGGTCTAGATCAAGTATTATGTATTAACTTTAATAGTAATTTTTCCAAAATATCTGCAGATGCTTTTATTGAAGATCTCCTAATTAAAAAAATTCATGCTCAATATCTCATAATAGGTGAAGACTTCAAATTTGGATCATCAAGAAAAGGTGACTATGAATTGTTACAAAACTACAAAAAAATGATAAATATAATCAAGATAGAATCTCTTCTAGAAAATCAAAAAAAAATTAGTAGTACACTAATAAGAAAAGCTCTTACCAAGGGGCTTATTGAAGAGGCAAATAATATGATAGGCAGACCATATTCAATATCAGGAAGAGTAACACAAGGAGAAAAACGTGGACGTGAACTTGGGTATCCTACAGCTAATATTGACATATATAAATCTTATGCAATAAGTGGTATATTTTTAGTTAAAGTTTTGATGGAAAATAATCAGAAATATCATGGTCTCGCAAGTTTCGGCAATAAACCAACATTCTCAGGAAAAAACACTGTCTTAGAAGTATATATATTCAATTTTGATGAAAATATTTATGATAAAAATATAGAAATTATATTTTTCAAAAAACTCCGAGATCAAATAAAATTTGAAAATACCAAAAATTTAAAAGATCAAATGGATTTAGATTATGAAAATGCTCTTGAAATAATTAACAAAAAAAATGAATTATAAAGATACTTTAAATCTTCCAAGCACTAAATTCCCAATGAAAGGTAACCTTCCACAAAAAGAGCCTGAAATATTGCAGTTCTGGCAAGATATTAATTTGTATCAAGAAATAAGAAGTCATAGAAAGAAATCCAAAAAATTCTTATTGCATGATGGGCCTCCGTATGCTAATGGAGATATTCATATAGGGCATGCTGTTAATAAGATTTTGAAAGATATCGTTATTAAAAGTAAAACACTCTCAGGTTATGACTCACCATATATACCAGGATGGGATTGTCATGGATTACCAATAGAATTAAATGTAGAAAAAAAATTTGGCAAATCAAAATTTAAAGACAATAAAAATGCTTTTAGAAAAACTTGTCGTGAATATGCGCAAAAACAAGTTGAAAAGCAAAAAATAGACTTTATTAGATTAGGAGTCTTAGGAGATTGGGATAATTATTATACAAGTATGGATAAGAATTTTGAATCTTCAATTGTAAAAAGTCTTTCAGAAATTATAAAAAATAAGCACATATATTATGGGTCAAAACCAGTTCATTGGTGTATAGAGTCTGAATCTGCGCTGGCGGAAGCTGAAGTAGAATATAAAGATATTACTTCAAATGCAGTTTACGTAATGTTTAAGATATCTGATAAAGATTCAATAAAAAAGATTTTTAATATTAATGATATTGACGATTGTAATGCTGTCATATGGACAACTACGCCATGGACTTTACCAGCTAATCAAGCATTAGCGGTAGGTGCAGATATAATGTATTCAATGGTTACCATGGAAGATAATTCTTTTATTATCGCAACAGATTTAATCGATAAAGTTACAACTAAAATAGGCGCTACAGATTACAAGATTATAGGTAAAACCCTTGGAAAAGATCTTGTTGGTTTAATTGCTATGCATCCATTTTATGAAAAAGAAATACCAATAATTATAGCTAATCATGTAACAACTGAAGATGGAACTGGTTTAGTTCATATAGCACCTGGTCATGGACAAGAAGATTATATTGCTGGCATTGAAAATAATCTTGATATATTCAACCCTGTTGACGACAAAGGTAAATACATAAAGACATTAGAATTATTTGGTGGTTTATCAGTTAGAGAAGTTGATCCTCAAATAATTGATGTCTTAACAAAAAATAATAAACTATTGTTCCAAGAAAAATATAATCATAGTTATCCACATTGTTGGAGATATAAAACTCCATTGATTTTCAGATCTACACCACAATGGTTCATAAGTATGGATAATAATAATTTAAGAGAAAAAATTATAAAATCTCTATCAAATACAGAATGGCTACCAAGCTGGGGCTTAGAACGCATTGAAAACATGATTAAAAATAGACCGGATTGGTGTATTTCTAGACAAAGATTTTGGGGTGTACCTATGCCTTTATTTATACATAAAGAGACAAAAAAGCTACACAGTAAAACAGATAATATTTTACAAAAAGCAGCTGAAATTATTCAATTATCTGGGATAGAGGGATGGTTTGATTATGATAAACAAAAATTATTAGGTTCAGATGCATCAGAATACGAGTTAACTTCTGATATTCTTGATGTATGGTTTGATTCTGGAGTAACACATATATGTGTGATGCGTGATAGAAATCTCGGAGATGTTGCGGATTTATACTTAGAAGGATCAGATCAACACAGAGGATGGTTTCAATCATCATTAATTACAGCATTAGCAACAACTGGCAAACCTCCATATAAATCGGTTTTAACTCATGGTTTTGTAGTAGATGCTGATGGGCAGAAAATGTCTAAATCTATTGGAAATATTATTTCACCACAAGATGTAATAAAGAAAAAAGGATCTGATATTTTACGTTTGTGGGTGGCTGCGACTGATTATACCAAAGAAATGAATATTTCAGATGATATTTTAAATCAAGTTTCAGAATCTTATAGAAGAATCAGAAATACTGCAAAGTTTCTGCTTTCTAATATAAATGATTTTGATATAAATAAAGATAAACTTGATTTAAATGATTTGCTCTTATTAGATAAATGGATTATACAAAAATCCATAAATCTTCAAAAAAATATCATTGAAAATTACACCAAATATAAATTTCATCAAATTACCCAAGATATACAAAACTTTTGTACAGTTGAATTAGGTGGTTTCTACTTAGATATAATAAAAGATAGACTATATACAACAAAAAAATCTGGAACAATACGAAGATCTTGTCAAACAGCTTGTTATATAATTTTAGAAATGCTTTCAACATGGATAGCGCCACTCATTTCATTTACTGCTGAAGAAATCTATCAATCTATGAAATCTAAAGAAAATGATTCTATATTTCTTAAAGAATGGATAGATTATAAAATAAATATGACTGAAGAAGAAATTGATATCTGTCATAAATTATTTCAAATTAGACACACAATTTCCAAAGAATTAGAAAGTTTAAGAAATAAAGGTGAAATTGGGTCGTCGTTAGATGCTGATGTAAAATTAATGGTAAATAAAAAATATTTCGATCTATTAAAAAATTATTCAAATGAATTAAAATTTATATTCATAACATCAAATTGTTCATTAGATGAATTAACATCTACATCTGATGTAAATACTATCGATAATCTCAAATATAATATAATTGTGGAGAAGACTAGTCATCTCAAATGCGAAAGATGCTGGCATAGAAATGATACAGTAGGTTTCAATAATAAATATCCGGGTTTATGTGAAAGATGTTATGACAATATACATGGTGATGGAGAAGCTAGACAGCTTGGATAATGAAATTTCTTTCCCCAATAATAATTCTACTTATTATTATTTTTGATTTAATAACTAAAAATAAGATTGCTGACAATCTAAATGATGGGGTATATGTTATTAATAATTATTTAATTTTTAATAAAACCTTAAATAAGGGTATAGCTTTCAGTTTTTTGGAATCAGAATCTATATACATAAATTATATGATTACTGTGCTTGTGAGTATAATCATTTTTGTATTAATTAATTATTTATATAAGAATTTTGCAAGCTTCAAGAAAATGGAAATATTGGCGTTAAGTATGATAATAGGTGGAGGATTATCTAATTTATTAGATAGAATATATGACAATTCCGTAATTGATTTCATTATTATTCATTATAAAGATATATTTTTTCCAGCAATATTCAACTTAGCTGATTTTTTTATATCGTTGGGTATTTTATTATTATTTTTAAATTACTATATTGTTAGAACTAAATGATTAAATTCAATTCAAAAGTTAAAATGCACTACTCAATTGCTAATACAGATAAATTTGAATATGAAACCACATTTGAAAAAGATGCTATTACTTTCAATATAGGTGATGGAGTTATTCCGCAGCGATTAGAAGCAATATTATATGGATTAAAAGAAGGTGATGAGCAGGAGTTATATTTAAAACCAATAGATGCTTTTGGTTTGCGTGATGAAAAAAACATACAAATCATTCCCATAGATAAGTTTTCAAATTCTTCTATGCTAAAAATTGGTAATGTAATTGAGTTTAATGCAGAGTATAAAAATGGAAAAAATAATCTAGGACTTGGAACTATCTTAAAAATTGATGATAATAATGTAACATTAGATTTAAATCATCCTTTGGCGGGATTTGAAGTAATTTTTAAAGTAAAAATTTTGAAAGTAGATGAATAAAGAATTAGAAAACGTCAATTTAATTTTAGCCAACCCACGTGGTTTTTGTGCTGGTGTTGAAAGGGCAGTAGATATAGTAAACAGAGCGTTAACCTTATTTGATGAACCAATATATGTCAAACATGAAGTTGTTCATAATAAATATGTAATTCAAGATATGAAAAAAAGAGGGGTAACCTTTATAGAAGATATAGATGATGTCCCCAAAGGTTCAATATTGATATTTAGCGCGCATGGTGTATCAATTGATATAAAAAATAAAGCTGAAGAAAAAAAATTAAAAATTTTTGATGCCACATGTCCACTAGTTACAAAAGTACATATGGAAGTTCACAAATATGCATCTGAAAATAGGGATGTAATTTTAATTGGTCACAAAGGACATCCAGAGATTGAAGGAACCATGGGACAATATATCTCTCACACCGGGACAATATATCTAGTTGAAAATGAGAATCAAATTGATAATATTACTACAAAAAATAAAAAAATCGCCTATGTAACTCAAACTACTTTATCTGTAGATGACACTAAAAAAATCATAAATAAAATTAAAAAAAGATTTCCAAAAATTATTGGTCCTTCTAAAGATGACATATGTTATGCAACCCAAAATAGGCAAGATGCAGTAAAAGAAATACTCAAATCCTGTGACTGCCTAATCGTTGTCGGTTCTAAGAATAGTTCAAATTCAAGACGATTAACAGAATTAGCTGAAAAAAGAAATATACCAACATATCTAGTTGATAATAAATATGATCTTGAAATTAATAAAATCAAAAGAATGAATACTATTGGAATAACTGCAGGCGCATCAGCACCAGAAATATTAATTAATGAAATTCTTCAATATTTAGAAGACTTTGGAGCTTCAATAACAAATTCTAATACTAAATTGATTCAAGAAAATATAACATTTACATTACCAAAAGAACTAAGATAGAAAAAAACTATAAATCATGAGTAGTGTTGTTATCTAAATTTTTATCTGATGGAGAATAATTTGGATCATTTGGGTTGATGAAAATAAATTGAAAATTATTTTTTTCTAGTTCTACATAATCAAGTACACAATTTTTTAAATGCATCATAGAGTCTGGTGATATGATTATTTCTATATTGTGTATCTTAAGTCTTAAATCTTCTTCTTTGGATTGATCAAAACCCATTAGATAATTAAATTTACCAGAAGAATCAACACTGACTCCAATTCTTAAAGGCCAGTTTTCTGAATTACTATCCTTAGCAGATTTCAAAATCTGTTCACAAGCATTATCACTTATATCAAAAATTTTTTTATTCATTGTTTCTCTGGTTGAAGATAAAAGTCAGAAAATTTTTTATCCATAATGACTGTCTTGTATCTCTCATATGACTATAGGTAGCAATTAAATTTTTATATAAAAGACCATCAGACTTACCATTAATCCCATGTCCTCTCTTAACATTATATGCAAACTTGTATTTTTTTTTAGCAAATTTAATATCAGAATAATGAAATTCATGTGCATTAATATTTTTCTTACTTATTGGCCATAAATGGTTATTTGTACAATTTAATACAACATATCCTCTCCCAATAGGTTTTGCAAACATATTGATTTTTGCATCTATTATTCCAACCATAGGATAGTTTGACTTTTGATAGTTAATATTTTTACATAAATACATTAATCCTCCACATTCAGCATAAACCGGCCTACCATCATCAATAAAAGCATGTATATCATTCATCAGTGATTTATTTTTAGAGATTTTACTTGCAACAGTTTCGGGAAAACCACCACCAATAAAGAGGGCATCTACATTAGGTAATTTTTTATCTAACAAAGTATTAAAAAATTTAACAGATACACCATAATTTCTTATTTTCTCAATATCATCTGGATAATAGAATCCAAAAGCATTATCTAATGCTACACCCAAAGTAATTCCACTAAATTTTTTTGTATTGATGTAAATTTTTGAAATACTATTCTTTAATTTTTTCTTTGGATCTGGCCTTAGAATTTTTTTTATATCTACAGAGTTTTTTATAATTTTTGTTATTTTAGTAATAATTTTTTTTGATTTATTATTTTGAAACGCCGGCTCTAAACCTAAGTGTCTTTCTATAATAGTTAATTCTTTATTTTTATGTATGGACCCAATCACATCGAAATCAGTATATTCCTTAATTGCATTAATTGCTTTATTCTCATGTCTATCTCCAGCTATATTGTTTAAAACAACACCGTGATATTTGATTTTCTTATCAAAAATTTTATAACCTTGTAATAAAGGAGCTATACCTCTTGTTGTACCAATACAATCAATGATTAATATTACTGATAAATTTAATAACTTTGCTAATTGCGCATTACTGTCTTTGCCAGAAACGCTCAATCCATCAAATAGTCCTTTATTTCCCTCGGTTAATGCAAGGTTGGCATTAAATGTTTTTTCTTTAAATAATTTAAGTATTTCTGCTTCTGACATGGTAAAAAAATCTAAATTATAACAAAAAGTTTTGCTCGCTTGAGTAAGCCATAAAGGATCAATATAATCTGGACCTTTTTTAAATACAGCCACATTTTGGTTCAAATTAGCTGCTAGTCCAGTTAGACCTATTGTAAGTGTAGTTTTACCAGATGATTTTTTAGTTGATGAAACAAGATAAGAATTCATAATAATTAATATTTATTTTCATCAATAGGAATGAATTTAAGATTGGCTATAGCAGCAAGAATTATAAATAATGTTAATGCAATACTTCCTAGCCCTAGAGCAATTTCATATAGTGAAGGTGTATATGGATAAACTCCTGAATCATAAAAAGAGCTTTCTACAATCTCATGGTTAGGAAACATATTCAGTGGATATGCTTGACCTCCAATAATTATTACCCAGATACCTATAAAACCACCAACAATTACTAATAACGATGAAATAGACATATTTTTATTAGATAAAACTAAAATTGGAATTATAATGCCCAACAAAATCTGTCCAAGCCAAAATAAGAATGTGTAAATGCCTCCATTAAATAAAATAAATAACTCATAATCGATGTGTTTTGAAATGTATATATTTGTGAGATGATATAATATTAAAAAATACAGATTTATATAAAGAAATATTCTTAAGAGCTTTATGAAATTTTGAGTAATTTCTAAAGAAATTATCTTTTTATTTAATTTACATATTAAATTATATAATAAATAATAAATTGCAGTTCCATATAAAAGCGACATAACAATGAATAAAGGGGCTAATATTGCAGTCGCATATGCTTCTCTTGCTATTAAAAAACCGAAAATAGAACCGGTACCAGTAGTTAAAACAATTCTCCAAATAAAAGCAAAAGTGCCTACTGCTTTTGAATGTTTTTTGACAGTAAAATCTAACATTGACCAAATATATATTACTAGTATTGCAAAAAACCCACTGTATAGAAAAATATTCCATGCAAATATTGATTTAAAATTATATACCGTCATAGCTACCACTAAACGATCCGGTCTTCCTAGATCTAAAACTAGTATCAATAATCCGGAGATAAGAAATGCCACAGCGAAAAGAGCTGATAAAGGTGCCAGTGGTTTGAATAAGGTTTTATCAAAAACAGATGATAATGTTGCAGTATTCAAAACTCCAGATGATATAATAATTAACATTACTGCAAATACATGCGGCAACCCCCAAATTATTTGGTTATTCATTCCAGTAATATGATGGCCTTCTTCTTCCATTATATGGGCACTAAAAAATCCCACTAATATAAAAAGACCTAAAATCGATAACAAAAACCAAAATAATTTTTGATTGATTTCAAGTTTTGACATTAAACTACTTCGCATTTTTAAAATCCAGTATAAGTAACTCTTTGATTGAGTTTTAAGTCTGCTCTTAATTTGATAGATGGTGATTGTTTTAAGCTTGTATTAACTCTACTTAATGGTTTTGCTAGGTCACCAAATGAGATTGCATGGTGTCCTTCTTTTATACACGCCTCTTCACAAGCTGTCATTTCCTTGCCCGAATCTAATCTACCAACACAAAAATTACAACTCTCAACACAGCCTTTGCCTCTTGGAGCGGTAGTTAGTTGTTGGGTTAAGTTTTCGTGCACAAATGATCTGGCTTTGAATGGGCATGCCATCATGCAATATCTGCATCCTATACACGTGTGTTGGTTAACCATAACTATACCGTCAATACGTCTAAATGATGCTCCTGTAGGGCAAACATCACAACACGGTGGGTTCTCACAATGCTGGCATAACATAGGTAGGGTCGTAACTTTGTCTGTATTTATATCCTTTATTTTAATTTTTCTTATCCATTGTGGATCTGTTTTAGGTCTATTAAATCCATACAGTCCATTCTCTTCGTTGCAAGCATCTACGCAAGCAGTGCAGCCATCTGCACATTTAGCAGCATCAATATGCATAGCCCAACGGGTCTTATTGGATACTTTTTGTGATGGAGGTTTTGCCGCCAGTGTTTTATTGGATAAGGCAGGTATGATATATATAACAGCAGCAGCTGAAATAGATTTAATTAAAAACTGTCTTCTGCTATTCGATATACTGTTCATGATATTTAATATGTGAATCTTTATTTAATTCTGAATGTATTTGAGAAACCATGCTTATTTTATTTATCTTGTTATATATAGATTTTTTGCTATATCTAGGTATAGTTGCATGACATGTAAAACAATCAATTTTTGTAGCTGTTTCAATATGACAAGTATAACAAAATTGACCTTCACTGTTTATAGGTATTGCTATTCCATTAGAATCATAAGATACATGACAATCAATACAATTAGCCAAACTATGTTGTTTTGTTCTAATACCGTCAATGACAGTCAAATCTCTTTGATGATATAAAAATTCAAAGTGTTTTTTTCTCATGACATCAGTGGGTTCTACGCATTGATTTAAATCGTCTGCTTTAGATTTTCCTTCATGATGTTTTTGATTGTCATGCGAAAATGAAATAGATGGGACAATCATTGCTAGTATTAAGATAGTTCTAACAACTGAAATCAATCATTTTCTCCGACGTTTAAAATCTATTCGCCAAGACCCATTTTAATATAACCTGTTGGGCAAACATCAGCACAGATATGACAACCTATACATTTGTCATAATCAGTATCAACATATCTTCCCATTGTTGATGAATCTTTCTTTACTCTAAAAACAGCGTCTTGCGGACAATAAATCACACAGTTATCACATTCAAAACACATACCACAACTCATACAACGTGAAGCTTCTTTAATGGCATCTTCTTCTGTCAATCCAATAATTCTATCTTCATGGTGATCTATTACATCATCGCCTGATGGTACTGCCTCACCTCTTTTAACTCTATCTTCATGTTTAAAATGCCCTAAAAATAATTCTGAATGAGGTATAACTTCTTGCGATGATCTGTCTTCATAGTTATGTACTACAGCTTTGCTGCTATCGGTACCTCTTTGGTCATCTGGATTTTCTAATGCAGGTTTGTAATTATCTGGTTGTAAATCAGTTTCTCTTAATTTTTCCAATAGATTAAAATGATGTACATCAACTTTAGGTCTTCTCTTAAAGTCCTTGTTTTCAAAGTAACTTTTAATAGATTGAGATGCTATGGAACCTTGTCCAATTGCTGTTGTTAATAAATGTGGTCTGATAATATCTCCTGCAACAAAATGACCTTCTTTTGTTTTGTGCCTATAAAATTCATCAACCTCAAAAAAACCCTTATCATTCCCTAAATCTTCCAAACCTTCAATATCAGGTGATTGTCCTATAGCAGATACAATCAAATCAGCCTCTATTTTTTTCTCTGTTCCATCAACTGGTTTAGGAATATTATCTTCAAATTTACAATCAGCTACATATATAGCAGTTGCTCGATTTTTATCATCTTTTTCAATTTTTGTTGGCATTACACCATTTAAAATTGTGACACCTTCATGCACCGCATCATTTACTTCTTGTTCTGCTGCTGTCATTTCTTCCTTTTTAAATAAGGATGTTAAAGTTACATCTGCTCCTACTTTCATTGCAGTTTCTGATACATCCTGAGCTACATATCCATGTACAATACTTTCTGGTTTATCTTGAGGTTTTAAACTTGAAATATGTCCTAATCTTCTAGCGACGGAAACTACATCAATAGATGTATCTCCTCCACCCACACAAACTACTTTTTTTGAACCAACTTTTAATCTACCATCACAAAAAGCTTCTAGGAAGTCGACACCACTAATACAGTTTACAGCATCTCCACCATCCACCGGTAAAGCTTTTCCATTCCAACAACCTATAGTCCACAAAACTGCATCATGTGATTTCTCTATATCTTTAAGTTCTATATCCTTACCGACTCTTTTATTAAGAACAACTTCAATATCTCCCAAATCTAATATTCTTTGAATTTCTTTATCTAAAAGATCTCGCGGAGTTCTATAACCTGGAATTCCATACTTCATCATTCCGCCTAGTTCAGACCTTTCCTCAAAAATTGTAGATGCATATCCCATTTTTCTTAATTGAAATGCAGCTGATAGTCCAGCAGGCCCACCACCTATAATAGCTACTGTTTCTTTTTTTAATTTTGGTGCTTCTTCAAATTTATAATTCTCTTTTAAAGCTGTGTCTCCAATATATTGTTCAACAGCATTTATGCCTACATAATCATCCACTTCATTTCTGTTACATCCTGTTTGACAAGGCGCCGGACATACTCTACCCATTTGAGATGGAAATGGGTTTGCAGTTGTTGATCTTCTAAAAGCATATTCTGACATGGACACATCAGTTGGCGGTTTTTCAATACCTCTAACAATCTGTAGCCATCCTCTTATATCTTCACCAGACGGACAACTACCCTGACATGGAGGTGTTTTATGGATATAGGTAGGACATTTATGAGATTTATCTTCATTAAATATTTGTTCAGAAAAATCATCGTATACATGATCGCCTTCTTCATATCGACGATATGTATTATCTATTTTCATTAAATTTATTTTTTTATCTGTATCTGCCATATCTATATAAGTTTATTCTACTTTTCTAATAAAGACATTATATCATAAGAAAATGGCGTCTAAACCTCTTTTTTATTCATAATTAAGGCGTTTCCTACCAATTGATGTAAGCTCACTATCTGGTCAAGTTCTAACCCATAGTACTGAAAAACCTTAGAAAATTGGCTTTTACAGATTGCACATATAGCAGCCATATGAGTGACACCTTTCTCATCAACAACTTGCTTTAATGCTTCCATTCTTGGCAGTGCACCTTTTACTCTCAATTCAATAAGATCATCTGTTAGGAGTCCACCACCTCCACCACAACAATAAGTCTTTTCTTTGATGGTTTCTTCATCCATATCAAAATAATTATTTGCGGCAGCTTTGATAATTTTTCTGGGTATGGAAAATTGTCCCCCCATAATACCTCCCATATTAGATGCTCGAGCTACATTACATGAATCATGATAAGTTAGAGTCATATCATCATTAGCTGATTTATCAAAATTCAAAACTTTTTTATCTATCAAATCATTAGTTACCTCACAAATATGTTGAGGGACTGGGTATCTGCTATCAAGAAAATCAAAAGGGCCTGCTAATGTATTTAAAAAACTATAAGCTACTCTCCAAGCATGACCACATTCACCAAAAACAATTCTTTTTACATTCAGTTCTAATGCTGCCTCTCTAATCCGCAAAGCTAATTTTCTCATGTTCTCATAACTACCTATGAACATACCAAAATTTGCTGCCTCACTTGCATGAGAACTTAAAGTCCAACTAATTCCCGCCTGGTGAAATACCTTTGCGTATCCTATCAGTCCATCTACATGTGGTTCTGCAAAAAAATCTGCAGAAGGTGTAACTAATAATACGTCAGCACCTTTCTGATCAAGTGGAAACTTAACATCAATTCCAACCTCATCTACAACGTCTTCTTCAAGTCCTTCTAAAGTATCTTCTAAGGCTGGTTCGGGTAATCCTAAATTATTTCCAATTTTATGAACTTTACCTATAATTTCATTACAATATTTTTGGCCTACACCTATTGAATCCATAACTTCTCTAGCGGCCATTGATATTTCAGCCGTATCAATTCCAATGGGGCAAAAAACAGCACATCTGCGACATTGTGAACATTGATGATAATATGAATACCATTCATCTAATACTTCTTTTGTTAAATCCTGCGCACCTACAAGTTTAGGGAAATATTTGCCAGGCAAAGTAAAATATCTTCTATAAACACTTCTCATTAAATTTTGTCGACCTACAGGCATATTATTTGGATCTTTAGTGCCAAGATAATAATGACATTTATCAGTACAAGCACCACATTGCATACATGAATCAAGATAAACTCTTAATGATCTATATTTTTTTAATAAATCACCCATTTTATCCAATGCTTTTTCTTGCCAATTATCAACAAGTTCACCAGGATAACCTAGTGATGACTGAAATTCTTCTTTAGATTTAAATGGCGCTAAATGTAATGTAGCTTCTTTCTCTAAAGCAGGAATTACAGGATATTCTCTTATTTGTGGTGTATTAAATTTATTTTCAGCCATATCATTACATTAAAATTAGTTTTCTATTTCTCTTGCCCATTTTGAAATGTGTCTTTTTTCCCTTGCTGTATCTGTTTGATTTCTGGTTGGACTAAAAAATAATCCGGGCGCATGGAGTAGTTTACTGTATGGAAAAATTATCATTAATAATATTACTAAACTTAGATGTATCAAAAGCATAAAATCATTAGGTAATTCTGATAGTTGGAAATACATTAAACCTAGAAAAAATTGTCTGACAGCCAAAATATCTGTTTGAAACCATTTCATCATTAAACCAGTTAAGGCTATCGAAATTATAAGTATTAAAATTAAATAGTCTGATGGAGATGATATATATCTTACTCTATCTACAAAAATTCTTCTTCCTAGTAATCCTAATAATCCAAAAATCATGACATAAGCACCATAATGTCCCGCTGCTTGAACTATATCAAATGAAACCCAAAACCAAACTGGATCAGTAAAATACTTCAGATGTCTAAATGCTGCAAGTAGTAATGCAAAATGAAAAAGCCAACTAAACAACCATGTCCACTTTGTTGCTGAAAAAAGACTTTCAAACAAAACGACTTCTTTAAAGAATCTAAAAATGACACCTCGTTGTGTTTGAGGTGCTGGCGGCGTTGGTATCTTAAGTGGAGCTGGTATTATAGAATATTCATATATTCTGTAAGCCAAACCTACAAAGAGAATTATTGCTGCGACATAGAACAAAACTGCATACAGTATCGTCACAAATGACATAATATGTTCTCCCTGCTTTTTGAGTTTTTACACGCAACCTGTTGGCTTAGGTAATCCAGCAAATTTACACGCTTGTTTCCCCGGTCCATATGGAAATAGTTCATACAAATATTTACTATTGCCTTTATCTTTACCAAGTTTTTTAGCTACAGCTTTTGTTAAAACGCGAACAGCAGGTGCAATTTGATATTCTTCATAGTATTCACGAAGAAAATTTATGATTTCCCAGTGATCATCACCTAAAGTAATATCTTCAGCTTCAGCCATCACACTAGCTACATCTTTTTCCCAGTCATTCAGATTAGAAAGATAGCCTTCTTCATCCGTTTCGAGCGATTTACCATTTACTTCGATAGTCATTTTAGCCTCCTATTTTATAACCATGTTTGAGTTTTTTCATTTTCAACTGTAAGTTTTACAAATCCCTTATAACTTATAATCTCTATATTAGGGATTAGAGAATTTTTATCAAGCCCTCTAGCCTTTAAATCGGCTTCTAATACATAGAATTTGAAATTACTCGGGTTTTCTTTGATAAGTTCTGATATTTTAGTGTTATCAATAGCTGCATATACGCCGTCTTCTATAAGCAAAATAGATGATTCTGCTGCAGCTAGTCTCATGCATGTTTCAAAGCTATTTTTTTCATATGGTGATTTATTAATAGTATGTAACATTAGAAATTAAAAATAACCTCGCTTGCTGTGATTAATTTTTTCATATCATTTGATGAAATAATTTCAACATCAACGGACAAATCATCTTCTTTTAATCCTCTTTCATCTAACGATTCTTTTTCCACAAAAATCTTTTCAACATCATAGCCTTCTAGAGCAGAATAGATTTTTGAAAAATTCTTTGTATTTATATCAGCTGTATCTTGGTTTTTCTTTAATTGATATACACCGTCATCTATGAACGCTAAGGTTACATCTTGTTCAAATGCAGCTGCAATTAATACAACTTCAAGTGCTTCATGTGCATATATAGAACCATGTGGCGCTCTCCTATTGACATAGAGAAATTTTTTTACAATACCACTTTCTGCTTGCTCTTCCATTCAATCACCAAATGTAATTAATCTATCCGATTGTATGCCGGCTTCAATCAGTTGTCCTAAACCAGAAATTCTAAAATTATCTGCAATATTATGGGCGTCTTTTTGATTACGCTTCATTTCATCTGGATCAACCATGCCTCTACGCTGTGCGGCAGCAACACACAATACTAAATCTAGTTTATATTCCTTTGCTAATTCAGACCATCTATTGGGAATATGTCGATCGTCTTGAGGTGGTGTAGCTAGTCTTGTGCCGTTATTAACACCATCATGATAGAAAAAAACTCTATAAATTTGATGTCCTTCATCAAGTGCTGCTTTTACAAAATGGTAGGCGGTATCAGATGCTTGATGCGTATACGGTCCTTCGTTGACTAAAATACCAAATTTCATACCTTGCTATCTTTAAAATCTTATATACGTAGATGAATTTAATGTTTTTCTTCCGCCACGCCAGTTATCAATATGATATTTAGTGAAAGGTAATTCAGTTAGTTCAAAGAATCTTGGCCAACCTATTCTATCTATCCAGTCATTAATTCGTTCCCAATCTCTAGCATCTTCTTTGTATGCTTGGAGAATTCTTTTGACTATTGCTGTTGCTTCTGGCCATCTTGGTGGGTTATTTGGTATACCAGCAGCCACTAATTTTTGAAAAGTTGGCTTACTTCTAGCGTTAGAATGATTTCCTCCAACCCAAATAGCTAATTTACTATGTTCAGGATCATTAATCTGCATTGGTGGGCAAGGAGGATAACAGGCTCCACAACAAATACATTTTTTTTCATCAACTTCTAAAGATGGCTTGCCATTAACCATTGCAGGTCTAATCGCAGCAACAGGGCACCTTGCCACTACCGAAGGTCTTTCGCAAACGTTTGATACTAAATCATGATTAATTTTTGGTGGTTTCGTATGTTGAATGTTGATTGCTATATCACCTTGACCTCCACAATTAATTTGACAACATGATGTGGTCATATGCACACGATTAGGCATTTCATTATTTTTAAATTCATCAATTAACTCATCCATCATAGCTTTAACTACACCTGATGCGTCTGTACCAGGTATATCGCAGTGTAACCAGCCTTGAGTATGCGAAATCATCGCAACAGAATTCTTAGTTCCACCAACAATAAATCCTTCTTTCTCTAACTCTTTTATTAATGGGTCAACTTTATTGGCATCTTTTACCATATATTCAATATTGCTTCTGATAGTGAATCTTACATAACCATCGGCATACTTATCGCCAATGTCACATAGTTTACGAAGTGTAAATACATCTAGAATTCTTTGGGTACCTGCTCTAACGGTCCATATTTCTTCACCACTATTAGCAACATGTTTTAATACACCTGGTTTTGGGTGTTCATGATATTTCCATTGTCCAAAGTTTTTACGCATAGTTGGATGCATATACTGAAAGCCATCAGGGCAACCTGTTTCGATCGGGGTTCTAGGTTTAGCTTTTTCTTCAACTTTTTCTGGTGTTTTATCGGTCATTATTATGCAGTTTCCTTCTTATCAGCTTTTTCATACCACTTAACAGCTTCTTGATCCCAATCATCTGTTCGGACATAAGAGCTTTCTCTTGGGTTTGCAACCATATTTGGATCAACATCAATTCCTATTCCGTCTAGGAAATTAACTAGTCCAATTCTTTCAATCATCTCTCCACATCTTTCATGTTCTAATGCATTATCAGCCCAAAAATCGATTGTGTTTTCAGCTATTTCGACAAGTTTTTCCCAATCTTCATCTTTTTCAAGTTTCATAAATGGAACAATTACTGTCCCCATTAAATCACCTATTTTCAAAGTTCTCTTACCACCTATTAAAACTGTAGCGCCCCGATCATCACCAGGGTGAAGAGCCTTAGGAACTACATTCAAGCAGTGCATACATTTAACGCAATTCTTGTTATCTATTTCAATAGAATCATCATCATTCAAAGATATGGCGTTTGTAGGGCATCTTGTAATTATGTTATCTATAATATATTTGCGTCCTTTCAATTTTGCATATTTTTTAAATTCCTTTTGATCTACTTTGATATCATCTTTCCATGTTCCTATTACAGACATGTCTGCTCTCTCAATAGAATTCATACAATCATTTGGGCATCCTGAAACTTTAAATTTAAATTTATATGGTAATGCTGGTCGATGCATATCATCTACAAAATTATTTACTAATAATCTATGGGCTTTATGTTCATTGATATTAGACATTTCACATCTACCTGCGCCAACACATGACATTGCTGTTCTAACACAAGGTCCTGCTCCACCCAAATCAAATCCATAGTTATTAATATCATCAAAAAAATGTTGGGTGGCTTCTGTTGTAGCACCAATAAACATTATATTCCCAGTCTGGCCATGAAATGTTACTAAACCAGAACCATGTTTTTCCCAACTATCAGCGAGTCTTCTTAACATGGAAGTTGAGTAATAATTACCAGCTGGTGGTTGTACTCTTAACGTATGAAATTCTTTAGATGCTGGAAAAGCTTGTCCTACCTCTGAAAATCTAGGAATAATTCCACCACCATATCCATAAACACTAACTGTGCCACCTTTCCAATAACCTTTTCGAGTTTCATATGAATGCTCCAACTGACCTAACAAATCATTAGTCATATCATTGATTCTTTTATCAGGATGTTTGTCTCGTAAAGTCTTTATGCCGCTGATAAAACTAGGCCACGGGCCTGTTTCCAAATCATCAAGCATTGGTGTATCATGTTTTTTCATAAAATCAGCATCCCCATTGGATTTCAACGTATATTATTTTATCATTAGTTTCTAATATATGTCTAAATATTTATTTTAAGCCATTTTTTATAAATGTAAACTCAATATAAGGATAAAATTATGGATGTATTAGAAACTAATAAAAACGTATATAAACGGTGGGCAGCCAATAAACTCGAGGCTTTTACAGCAAATATCAATGATTTATTGGTTGAAATTAGCAATCCAAAACATCCAAGCAATGCTGAAATAGGCAAAATAAAGGGTATTATGGAGTCTTATAACATAGTTTTTTATGAATTTTCCAAGCCTAACAGTGAAAACACTAAAAATTCACTAATTCGCCTTTTAAATAGCTTAGAAATCACTGATTTTGCTCAAGATTCAAAATCAGACGCAAATGGTGTTACACCGATTGGGGTGAACCCAGATTCTAATTCAGAAGAAGAATATATTCCATATACAGATAAATCTCTTAATTGGCATACAGATGGATATTACAACCAGGCAGATGAAACAATCTATTCGTGGCTTTTGCATTGTTCTCGGTCGGCTTTAAATGGTGGCGTTAATTCTTTTATTGATCATGAAATTGCCTATATTCTATTTAATGAATTGACAAATAAAATCAATTCTTTGATGAGTCAAGATGCGTATATAATCCCAGAAAATAAAAAGAATGGTAGAAAAGAAATTAAAAGTTATGTTTTTTCATATAATAACCCATATAAAAAATTACATATGAAATTCACAATGAGAGAAAAAAATATTATATGGAATCAAAATGATAATGAAGCAATCCAAATATTAAAATCTATAATTGAAAATAATAATGACTACAAAATAAAATATAAACTCAAACCGAATCAAGGTGTAATAACAAACAATGTTATTCATTCCAGGACAGCATTTACAAATGATATAAATCATCATAGGCTGATATATAGAATTAGATCAAAACAAAGAATAAATCTATAACATGTTGTATTTAAGTAGTTTGTTAATTGAATATAAAGAAGTTGAAACATTTGATGAGTTAATAGAAGTTGTCAAAGAAAAAGCCAAGCTTGGCGAAATATTCATCAAAATGGATTTAAAGCCACCTTATCCAGATACACCTGATGATTGGGAAGAAAAAATTGAATCAGCATTTAGTGGTTATCAAAAATAATTATGTGGGAATCAGAAGAAAAAAAAGTAATTGAAAGTAAAGCTGAAATGATTGATGTTTTATATACGATAGAATGTACTACACTGCCGTACGACCATGCTTTTGATTTGTCTAATGAAATAACAAAAAAATTACCATGGTTAATTAAAAATGATTTGAACGGTATTCAAACTTTACATGGTCCAGAATCAGGTAATGGTTGGACCAGAGCTGAAAATGAAACAATCTTCTTATCTAAAAGAACTAAATTGACTTTAAGGATTTCAAAAGACCAAATTGAAAATGCTAAAGAATTAGAAAATATTAAAATCAATATTGCAGGAAATATTTTAAAAATTAAAAACCTAACTCTTAAACCATTTTCTATTTCAAGAGTTCTCTTTTGCAGATGTGTTTTAAGTGATGAAAATATTGGAGAAAATGAATTTTTAGATAATACATTTAATCAATTGAAAAACTATAATATAACAATCAAAAAATCACTATGTGGAAAAAGCAGATCTATAACTCTAGATGGTAAAAATAATTTTACTAGAAGTTTGATGTTAGCAGGCTTATCAAGGGAGGATTCAATTAAATTGCAAGATATAGGAATTGGAAGGGGAAGAATTTTTGGATGTGGTATTTTTTTACCTCACAAATCTATCGACGCTGTAGATAATTTCAAAGAAGAATAAATTTTGCATTGTTTGATATAGACTTATAGTTCTCAGTATATTAGAATTTTGCAATATAGCTTAACTGTTAAAATAAATATTATGAAACTAGATTTAGATGGAAAAGAGATAGAACTCACAGACACTGGATTCTTAGCCAATATTGATGATTGGAATGAAGATATTGCTAAACTACTTGCTGAACAGGAGAAAATAGAACTTACCGATAAACATTGGGATGTTATAAATTACTTGAGAGATGAATTTATAAATAATAAAGAGAATCAACCTAATACAAGAAATATGGTTAAGGACTTAGGGAAACTTTGGAACGAAAAAATTGATACAAAAGCACTTTTCGACTTGTTCCCAGGTAATCCTAGCAAACAAGCAGGAAGAATTGCTGGGCTGCCTGAAAGCAGAAGAAAAGGTGGTTATTAATGAGTGATGCTAAAAATACGAAAGCTCTTGAAGAAGAAAGAAAAAAAATCATAGCACGATTGTTGGAAATACAAAAAAAATTTATGGAACTTGAAAGAGAAAAAGGCGTGACTGAAAAAGATATACATCACAACCCTGAAGGAATTATAAAAGAATATAAAGATGAACATGAGAAATTAGCTAATCGTCTTGTAGATATAGCGCATGAATTAAAAGGCTCTATACGCACGTAATGAATAAAGACTATTTTGATAAAATAACTGAATTGGAAAAAATGAATGTATCTGAAGAATATATTCTTGGATGGCAAGAAGGTTATCAAAAAAGCCCAAAAGTTGAAGAGCAAAATTTATCAGATGCCTACGAAGCTGGATATGAAGACGGGGAAAATCAATCCATAGATAATGCTCAAAAATTCAAGAAATAAAATTATTCTTTTGTAATTGACTCAAAAGTTTCAATAATTTTTTTACAAATATCCTTAGCATCAATATCTACTATCTGATCCATAATCCACTTGTTAGTTTGACTCAAACCCATAGCATCTTGAATTTTTTTAGCTAAGTGTCTATAAATGGAATAATTATTTTCTTTTTTTCCAAATGAGTATTCTGAATATTCTGTTGATCGCAGATTTAAAGTATTTATATATCCTTTCTTGTAATCACCCTGCCCAAATAAATCTTCACAGTTATCTTGCATAATACGTGCTGATTGACTGCCTAAAGCATTCATAATACTTAAACGATTTTCATCTGAAGACGAACTAAGATATAAAAGACGATCGATTATATGTATTTGAAAAGACATATACTCAACTATTACCGTCACTCTTTGATGGTCAGAATTATATTCATAATCATCGCCATGGAGTTGCCTTGCTCTATCAAGAGCAATTTTCCATGATATGTATGATAAGGCACTAGCAATATCATCAGCGCTTTTTTTACCTTTAGCGGTTTTAGACCATTTATTCTTAATTCTTATAGCCATTATTAATTGATATTTTCCCAACAAAAATGCATCATTTTATACTATAGATTTATCAGAAAATTACACAAATGAACATACAAATACAAAAAAGATTAATTGAAGTAAAATCAGGTACATTTATTTTCGAATTTAATGATTCTATAGACAAATCAAAATGCGAAGAAATGATCGAAAGATTTGAAAAATCAAAAGATGAACATTATAAAGGTCGTATTGGACAAAACATGAAAGAGGATCCCGATGTAAAACGTTCTACAGATATGGTTATCAGTGGAAAAGATAATTGGAAAGACATTGATGAATTATTATTTACTAGTTTATCCAAAGCCTTGAGTGCTCTGAAAAAAGAATATGATTTTTTTAAAGGATCATTTAAGGATGTTGGGTATGCAATCCAAAGAACAGAACCTGGAGAATTTTTCAATTGGCATATAGATAGTGGAAGTCATCAACTTAGTGATCGACAATTAGTTGCAATCTGGTATTTAAATGATGTTTCCGGTCCAGGTGGTGAAACAGAATTTTTAAATCAAGATGTTAAAATAAAACCTGAAATTGGTAAGTTAATATTATTTCCTCCATTTTGGACACATGAACATCGTGGTGTTAAACTTCAAAATGGAATTAAATATATCGCAACTACTTGGATTGTATTTAAATAATGAATATGTCAAATATACAAAAATTATCAGCTGATGAATTAATGAAATCTGTAATTCAAAAAATAGCTACAGGCCCCACTCAAAGTAAAGACATAAGCAGGGAAGAAGCAAAACAATGTATGTCAAATATTCTTGATAATAAAATTGATGAAGTAAGAACTTCTATATTTTTAATTGCATTACGGATGAAGAGAGAAACAGATGACGAGAATTTAGGTATTCATGACGCAATAATAGAGACGACTAAAACCGAAAACATTTCAATTAATAATTTAGTTAACATTGCAGATCCTTATGATGGTTTCACTAGGCATATTCCTTCTTCAGCATTTATACCTCCAGTGTTAGCCGAACTTGAATTACCAACTATTTCTCATGGTTTAGAAACCGTAGGGCCTAAATATGGTTGCACGCATCATATGACTTATAAAGAACTTGGATTAAATCCAAACTTAACTCACGATCAAAATATTGAAAGATTGTTAGATCCTAAAATTGGATGGGGTTACATTGATCAAAGTCAATTTAATAACAAATTGTTTAATTTAATGCCGCTTAGAAAGAAAATAATAAAAAGACCTGCTATCACTACAGTTGAAGTATTGGTTAAACCAATATCTGCTAAAAAAAATCATTTTGTTACTGGATATGTTCATAAAGCATATCCTCCTGTCTATTTGAAACTAGCAAGAAATGCTGGGTTTGATTCTTCGATAGTCTTAAGAGGTACTGAAGGAGGAATAATCCCTTCTTTAAGCCAAACCAGTAAAGCATTTTATTATAAAAATACGAATGAAGATGATCAAATCGAACAATATAACCCTAAAAAAGACTGTGGAATAGATCAATCAATTAGGGCGGTAGAGATACCAAAAAATGCATCTACAACATCTGCTGTTGATAAGATTGAATCTAAAATAGAACCTCTTGATATAGCAAAGGAAAGTGTTAAACAAGGAATGGATGCTCTTAAAGGTAAAGATGGCCCAATGAAAGACTGTATAATATTTGGGGCATCTATTATTTTGAGCAAAATAACTGGACATGATATAAATCATAGTAAGAATGAAATTAAAAAAGTTTTAGATTCTGGAAGTGCAGTTGAGAGAATGAAAATATGAACGATATAATCGCATTTAATTGGCAGGATAGAGATACATGGAATAAATCTGCATACAATACATTATGGTGTTTGATTGGTTGTAGTATAGGTGATTTAGGAACTATTTATTATTTTCAAGTGACAGGCATTCCATGGACAACAATGTCAATAATGCTATTAGCTATGTTTAATGGAATTCTTACAAGTATTATTTTAGAAACAATAATACTTCTGAAACAAATGACTTTTGTTATTGCACTTAAAACCGCTATGGGTATGAGTTTAATTTCTATGATAAGTATGGAATTGGCAATGAATCTTGTAGATGTAATCATAACTGGTGGAGCAAGATTAAATTTTTATGTTGTGCCGATTATGTTGATTGCTGGATTTATAACACCTTGGCCATATAATTATTGGAGACTTAAGAAATTTGGATCGGGTTGTTGTAATTAATTAATATTGGCGGTAAATATTTGTGTTACATAGTTTTCAATATTATTTTTCAGTTTATTAGTGAGAGATCGAAACCACGCTTCACAAATTACAATTGGTATGGCAACACTCAAACCTGCTGCAGTTGTTAATAAAGCCTCCCAAATACCACCTGATAACATTGATGGATCAACGTTCTTACCTGCTACTTCCATTTGTTGAAAAGCATCAATCATACCAAATACAGTACCTAATAGTCCTAGGAGTGGAGCTATTGTTGCTATAACCTGTAATGAATCAAGTTTCTGATTATAAAATTCTAATCTCTCATCACATAGTCTGGTAACTTCTTCTCTGATATCACTCTCTTGTTTTTCTGTGAGTTTTTTATTTTTTAATAATTGATACATTGTAAATGATAGAACTTCTGCTACAGGATGCATAATATTTTGAATAGAATCATAAGCGTCATTCTTATCATCCTCTACCCATGCTTGAATGCTTTTATCGATAGTTGCATGTTCAAAAAAGTTCGTGAGATAAAACTGATGAAATTTGTATAAAATTACGGCTAAGGCAAATATAGATAACAATAATAGTATGATTATTATTGGTCCGCCAAGTTCTAATAATGCATTAATTTCCATATATATTCAGGCTCAATGGTTGAATTAGTAATGCTAGATTAGCTTAAATAATAACTTTTTCAACCATTAATCCTGACTTTATTTGCACTAATACTCAAAAATCATAAATAACAGATCCCCAAAAACTTCTACCTGGCTCATCGACTCTATCGGCATCAGAATCAACTGCGTTGGTGGTGTTTAAATGGGTTGCATATCGCTTATCTGTCAAATTAGTGACTCCTAGGGTAAATTTATAATTAGGTGTTGGTTCAAAACCTGCGTAAAGATCATAAACCACATAACCTCCTGTTTTTCCTACATCATAGACACGAGTATCAACCTTTCCTTGGGTATCAGCAAAGCGCGCTCTAATACCATAATTACTTGATACGGTCTTATAATCGATACTCATGTCACCAGATAAGGGCATAATTTGTGGTAATGCAATATTAGTCGAATCATCATCCCCACGCGTATAGTTTAAATTTAATGTAGTTGATAATTGCGGAGACAATGATTTAATGATAGATAATTCATATCCCCATATAGTTGCATCTACGTTTTTATATTTTTGCGCATCAGTTGCATCATTATCAAAAGTTGTATCTGTTGCGCTCATTGATGCACGATAGGTTGTGACATAATCATCTACATCATTATGATAGATAGAAGTTATGACATTGGCATTCATTATATTGCCAGTGTAACCAAACTCGAAAGTATTATGAGTTTCTTCTTTTAAATTTGGATTACCAATGTTTCTTCTTCTATATTTTCCTGCCATCATCATAGAAGTCTTAGCTGAATATAATTCAGTAGCATCTGGAGTTCTTTGATTTCGACTAAATGAAATATAATATTTACCATCGTTAGTATTTTTGGCATATCTTAAAAATCCACTTAGATTATTAAAATCTCTTTTCTCTGCAGTTACTCCGTATAGACTATTAGCGGTAACTTGGAGAGCATGATCACTGCCAGGATCATCTGCAGCTCTTGTAGCGTGAGTTTCTATTTGATCAAGTCTTAATCCATAACTCATAGTTGTGTTCGTGTTTAACTTGTTATCTTTCTCTAAGAAAATTCCAAGTTTTTCGATTTCAACTCCTGGC
Organism: Gammaproteobacteria bacterium; assembly: GCA_002716945.1. Lineage (GTDB taxonomy): Bacteria > Pseudomonadota > Gammaproteobacteria. Next base: position 77,987 of record PBCF01000003.1, read on the forward strand.
CATAAATAAGTCAAATGATAATTAGTACCACTGATCATCATGTTTTGTTCAGCATCTCGAGTATTTTCTTCATAATCTATTCCTACTCGAATGTTATCGCCTATAGTTCCAATTATTCTGCCACCATGTGTATCGGACGCAGCTGGAGTTTTCATTTTCATTTCACTAGCTCTTTCTGCATCAGATCTGACGGTAAAATTATCCATAAAGTGATCCATGTCAGATTGAAATAATTCAATGTTCAGATTGCTGAACGGCCCAACTGGGTTAGGATTACGATATTTGAAGCTGTAAACATCTGTATAACTGTAAACTATATCCATTAGTAAACCAGCATACTCAACATTTTCTTGTTTATTATTGTCATATATAAATTCAATTTTTGTTCCATCTAATGACTTTTGTCCCAGGATAATTGCATAGTCAGATGTTCGGTATCCAGTACCTGGTTTAATGCCTGTCCCTGTTTGGTATCTATCAGCATCAGAGTATGAACCATTGAATCTTATATATGTATTACCACTTCCCAATGTAATATCACCTATAGTAGTCGCAGCTTCCGAATTACTATCAAACGTCTGACCTAATTTTAAGTTATAAGATTTTTGTTTTCTTGAATCTTTATTGGACGTTATAAATGGAAGTGGTTCTGTGATACGTTCAAAACTTAATATACCTCCAGGCCCTCCTGCTCCAAACATTACAGATTGTGTTCCTTTTATTAAAGTAACGGAATCATAGTTTTCAATATTTACATAGGTTGAGGCTGGATCCATTTTAGATGAACAAGAACCATATACCATGGCTCCATCCATAAATGTATTCAGTCTTTGATCACTCATGCCTCTGATAGAAATATCTAACCCGTGCCCACCTCTTCTTATGGTTTCAACGCCATTGATATTTTTCATTAAGTCTCCACCATCTACTGGATTAAATGTTTTTATATCTTCAATGGCTTCGATTGTATTCATGGTGTCTTTTATAGCTGGGCCTATTATTTTAATCCCAGTTAATTTTTCATCAGCCATAACATTCATGTTTATACATAAAATTGTGGCTATAAATATATTAAGTTTTTTTAGCATGTTATTTCCCCCCTTGGATTTAGTTTCGTTATATACACAATCAATAGATATGTGTAATCGTTATTTAACTTTTAAAAAGAATTTTACAAGTGTAGGGGTGGAGAACGTTCTCTTGTTAGAATGAAAATATTAGAAGAGTCATGTTCTGTATATGAATTTAAAATTAAACTATAGTTAGTCAATAACTTTATCTTTTCTGTTACAGACTTATCATTTTCATAATAAAAATCTGCGTTAATATTTAGATTAAGGTAATTATCTTGAATATCAGATAATTTACATATTGAATAATTAGACTCAAGTTTTGAAATATTATCAAAATTAGCATTGCTGGAATTTGCAACTAAGATAAAACTAATACCTAGTAGTAATACAAGAATGTAATTTATTGATATATTTCTCATGAATAACCCCACTGACTAGTCTATATAATTTATGAGGATTTTCAAGTGTAGCAGGTTACTTTTCACCATAACCTGCTACACAACTTCACATCGGAGAATGATGAAAGTTCTTTGCAATTTTTTACAGGGTCGTCCTAGGGAAAGTTACTAGTTCTAATACAATATCGTAATAATTCGACAAAACACCCTGCATTTAACTGCAAATGAGAATCATTATCATATAAGAATTGTCTTGTTCTGTCAATAGGGATTGTAAGTTTTTTGAAATATTGACTCTAAAATAACACAACCAGCTGAATATTCAGCTGGTTGCATCACGTATAACTAACACTCACATCGGAGAATGATGAAAGTTCTTAGAAATCAAATTTACCCCCAGCCATAAAGGTCTGTGGTTTATTAGGTCTTTTACCATAGTTGTGTTCAGAAGCTACAATTGTTTTATCTAATAAATTATCTATATTAATAAAACCAACAGCTTGTGTAACACCACCAACACGTATTGGTAAATTCATACTTGAATGTAAGTCAAAGATCCATGCTTTACCAGTTTTGTATGTATTCGATGCATTGGTGAATGTATCATCATGATATTTAGCACCTAATGTCACAGCCCAGTTAGGAGTTTCAGCTCCAAGTGAGACATACATTTGAAAATCTGGTACATAAGCAATACTTTTACCCAATTGGTTTAGTTCATCATCTGTATTTGTTAAATATTCAGAATCTTGAAGTATACCACTTACAAGCAATGGGTATTTTATTGACTTCATAGTTGATTGACCTTTCATTGCAGGTGCAGCGAAAATATCAGCTAGTCTGTATTGAAACTCAATACCTTTTATTTCAGCTTTACCAGCATTATTTGAATCACCAATATTACCAGTACATCCGTTGGCAATTAAGCATGATTCTAACAAGTTCTCGTAATCTACATAGAATGCGATAAGTTCTATGAAGCTATCAGGTGAACTCATTCTTAGTCCTACTTCATAGTTATCAGATTCTTCAGGAGTAGCATCTGCTGAGGTTCCAGCACCAATTGGTGAATAACCTTGATGGTAACCTGCAAATATTTGTGCTCCACCCTGTATTTGATAAACAGTTGCTGCACTAAGCATAGTTTCATCATCATTAACATCTTGTTTTGAGTTACCTGGATTAGCTTCAGTTCCATCGTTAGATTCAGTATCTTCATATCTTAATCCAAGAGTGGTTGTAAAGTTTCCATGTGTAATGATGTCTTTGATGTGCCATGATTCAGCATCGGTGTCTTTTAATTCACCAGCGCCATCTGTAGCACCTGTTTCTGATTTAAATGACAAGGTATTATTAGAATCAAGACCATATTTACGTATAAAGCCACTATCTTCTCTTAAACGATAGTCTTTATGACGTCTATAGCCAATTTCTATGTCATGGTTGCCCATTTGTTTATTATATACAAACTGAATACCTGTCATTCCATAATCTCTGTGTCCCATAGCCATTTCTAGATATTCATTTGCGGCAGTAGCAGTAGTACCTGTAATAATATTACAAGCTCTAAGTTCATTTCCTGCATCTGCTCCACACGCACCTTGCATGTCTAGAGCTGATAGAGATACAGAACTAACTGATCCACTACCATTACCTTGTGGGTCAACATATACCTTACCCATCTTAGCCCAGAGTCTACTAAATCTTGTTTTATAAAGTTTTGTAGTAAGTCTAGATGTAGAAGAAGGTTCCATGTAGTGTGTAAAAATATAACGGTGATAATCTGCATCCATTTGATCGGCAGCACTAGCTCCATATCTTTGGAATGGATCTGAGTGAAACGCCGCTGTAGTTAATCCAATGTATGTTTCATTAGATGTTTCTTCAGTATTTTGACTTGAAAGTTCAAAATATTGATTCCACTTACTTCCAACTGGCGTATATCTGATTTTAAATAAATCACTTGTTTTATCAAAACCAGTATCACCTGGATTACTTGTACCTTTTATACTTTTAAAACCATCGGCACGATAGTCATGCACTTCGAAAACATAACTTATAGATGGTGAAAGTTGTCCACCATAGTAAGCATGATTTCTGCTAAAACCATCATCGCCTAATGTAAACGAATAATGTCCTTTTGTCCCTTGAGTTGGTACTGTTCTTGATATCCAGTTTACTGTACCTGCAGTAGTTTTAGGTCCCGTACCTACAGCTGCTGGTCCTTTTAGAACTTCAACGCCTTCCATACGTCCAGTATCTGGATAAAAGTACATACTAAAGTTTGAATATTGAGCAGGTCCTTGAAGAACACCATCTTCCATAGTGTTAATCTTCGATGTCCTTAATGGGTTTACACCTCTCATTCCTATGTTAGTACGTAAACCATATCCATCTTCAGTTTGGGAATACACACCAGGTATACGAGATAATATTCTCTCTGGATCTGTGTAGTTCCATTTTTTTATTTCATCATCACCTATAAAGTGAGCGGAACCAGCTTGTTGAGTCTCATCTTGAGAACCAAATACACTGACGGCGCCTAAATCTTCGGCATATGTAACGTTCGCTGAAAGCGCCAACACCGCACTTATAGATAACAATTTACCTATATTGTTCATAATTAACCTCATTTTTACGTTAAAATGCAAATAATTCTCATTATCTTACACTAAATCGTTAAATAATCAATAATAATGAGAATCATTATCATCTTAAAATATTCGATATATCTTTTAAATATTGAGATATATTCTGTTATCAGCAATAATTTGATACAATTTTGGGATTATTCAGAGAAAAGTGAGTAAAATATGGTCCGAATCAGCCTAACCCCTATCATAGATGTGGTATTTATATTATTGATATTTTTTATGTTGGCTACAAATTTTCAACAGTTCAATAAGATGAATATTAAATTATCTACAGAATCATCTAGTATTTCTACTAGTGATAAAAAGATATTTGTAATTAAATTTAATCAAGATGGTAATTATCTATTAAACGACACTCCAGCCACCCTTGATGTAATTGAGCAAAATATCCTATCTACTGATTTAGATGATAATGAATATTTGGTTGTTATCAAACCAGAGAAAAACACCCACTTACAAAAAACATTTTCAGTTATAGAGAGTCTCAATAATAAAAAAATTGAAAACATAACATTAGGTATCACCAAAAATGAAAATGAAGAATAATAAAACTATAAAATTAAATGATAGTAATTTACTACCATTAGTTAATATTATTTTTCTTTTATTAATTTTTTTTATGATGGCAGGAATTATAGAAAAAAAGAAAGATTTATATAATGTAAAACTAGCAAATGCAACAATTGAAAGTTATGTAGAAGAAGATAAAACTATTTTATATTTATACAATAATGGAAAAATTAGGCTAAATGATAAAATAATTAAAATAAGAGATCTAAAAGAATCATTGACCGATGATGATAAAAAAGATTTATTAATTGCGGCNGATGGTACCATCACAGCCAAAACTTTAAATAAAACGCTTCAACATTTAAATAAGATAAATGTAAATAAATTAACCTTACTAACTTTAAAAAATGAATAAAGAAGAAAGTTTATCAGGATATATTTTGCTTGCATTAGTTATACATGTTTTTGCATTTGTATCATTGTATAATGCTAGTTTTGTAAATGATATTTCTAAAGTTGGCGATTCTGGGATGGAGGTTCAAATGATTTTTTTACAAAAAAAAGTGACTAGAGCTGAGGAAACATTTTCAGTAGATCCAATTAAAAAGAAGGAAGTTGAAGAAGAAAAACAAGATAAAGAAATTATTATGGATAATAGAAAAATTGGGGAAAGAGTTAAATATACATATAACTCTTATCATGCAAAAGTCAGACAAATAATCGATCAAAATAAAAAATACCCACTTATATCAAGACAAAGACGCCAAGAAGGGACCGTGATTGCAAAATTCACTATATTAAAAAACGGAACTATTGATAAATTAATTTTAAGGTCGTCGGGTTATCGCGGATTAGATAGAGAAGCTAGACGTATGATTCTGGCATCATCACCATTTCCACCCATTCCAAATAGTGTAAGCAAAGTTCCATTAAACTTNACTGTACCAATTAATTTTACTCTCAATACATATTAATCGGTTTTATACCAATTTAATTTATCTCTTAATTGTACAACTGTTCCTATTATGAATATTGTTGGGGCAGAAGGTTTTTCTTTTTTAACAACTTTTGGCATTTCAGCAAGAGTTGATATATATTCTTTTTGATCAATTGTTGTGCCTTGTTGTATAAGCGCGCAAGGGGTGTTTTGAGACATACCATGTTTGATTAATTCATCACAAATAATATTTATAGATACCAAGCCCATGTAAAATACGATCGTTTGTTTATCTTGAACTAATGTTTCCCAATTTAGTTCGAGTTTACCGTTTTTCAAATGACCTGTAACAAAAATACAAGATTGAGCATGATCTCTATGTGTTAAAGGTATACCACTATATGCTGAACAACCTGATGCTGAGGTTATGCCCGGCACAACCTGAAACGAAATTTTTTCATCAACAAGTGTATCAATCTCTTCTCCTCCTCTACCAAAAATAAATGGATCTCCACCCTTCAACCTTAATACTCTATTACCTTCTTTTGCGTATTTTACTAATAAACCATTAATTTCATCTTGTCTAACTACGTGAAAATCTCTTTCTTTACCAACATAGATTTTTTTTGCATCTCTCCTTATCAGGTTTATTATATCGGGATGCACTAAACGATCAAAAAGTGCAATATCAGCTTGTTGCATCAATCTTAACGCCCTGAATGTAAGTAAATCTGGATCTCCTGGTCCTGCACCAACTAAATATACTTCACCTTGATTTTTTTTAGCTTCATCAAAAGACTTTATTTCAGANTCTAAAAATTGAATTGCCTGTTCTTCTTGTCCGCTTAAAACAAGTTCNGCAAATTTACCATTTATCATCTGTTCCCAAAAAATTCTATTGGATTTTGAATTGCGCATCGTTTTTCTGACAGAAACTCTATTATCAGAAACTATTTTAGCTAGTCTTCCATATGCTCCTGGTATCATAGTTTCTAATTTTGTTCGAAGCATTCTAGCAAGGACAGGTGATGACCCTCCAGTTGATACAGCAACGGTGATAGGCCCTCTCTCCAATATGGATGGGAAAATGAAATCACATAAATCAGGCTTATCTACAACGTTAACTAATATTCTTTTTTTGTTTGCATCTTGAGCAATGTGCTCGTTAAGTTTTTCATCATCAGTGGCAACAATGATAAATTGAAATTTCTCAGGATCTAAAAATTTACCTGAATATTTTTCATTAATAAGTGTGACGTTTTTTTGTTTTGCTAAATCTTGTATATAATCCGTAAAATTGGGTGCAACCAATGTTATTTTTGCATTAACTTTAATTAATAAGTCTACTTTTCTCTCGGCAATGTCTCCACCACCAATCAATAAGACATTTTTTTTACTGAGGTTTACAAAAAATGGAAAATATTTCATCTAAGTTTTTTCAATACCAGCTTGTTTATACCAGTATTGTGCCTTTTCAATATCCTGTGGCACTAATTTACCCTCTTCATATATCATAGCTAGTGTTGTTGCAGAGCCAAGCAGTCCTTGATTAGCAGCCTTTGTAAACCATTCTATGCTTTTATCTATATCTTTCTCAACACACTCGCCTTCAAAATACATAAATCCAAGAGCATGTTGTGCTAAAGCAAAATCACTTTCTGCAGATTTCAACATAAATGCATGAGCCTTTTCTGTGTCTTCAATACAACCAAGACCATTTTGCAACATGATTGCCATCCTATATAGTGCATCAACATTACCTTCATCAGCAATTGGTGATAATAATTTAATAGCATGGGCAAAATTTTTTGTTTCAAATGCAGCAATACCACTTTCTAATTCCATTGCTCTATTTTCATATTTATCCATATTAATCCTCTAATAATGGTTGTAGCTTGCCATCCATATCATGATCTACTAAATCATCAAATCCACCAACATGATAATCTAAGTTTGATCCGATAAAAATTTGTGGNACAGATTGTCTTCCTGATTTTTCCATCATGATTTNAGCCTGTTCTGGATTTTCATCTATCTTGATTTCTTCGTAAGCTATATTCTTTTTATCAAAAAAAAGTTTAGCTCTTTGACAATATGAACATATTCTTGTACTAAAAATCGTTACTTTTTTCATCAGTTAAACTCCGATTAATAATGAGTAATTTTTCTATTTATATTTTTTTGTACAACTACACCTATAATATCATAGGAATTATCCAATTTAATTTCTGGATATAAATCATTTAACGGTATTAAGTATTTGCCAGTTTCATTTTCTATGAACTTTCTGAACCATCTCACACCATCNTATTCNACAAATACAAAATCTTCATTTTTACAACTTGCAACTGGATCAATTATAACAATACAGTCTTTTGGAAACTCAGATTCCATTGAATCATCAGTAACCTGGAGTGCATAAGGCTCAGATGCCCCGCAGTCAGAATGCATATCTGTTATATCTGTTTTGGAATCATTCATAATATTTTTCATTAATGTATAGTAGTTATAATAGAACATTAAAGGTTATTTCAAAAGGTATTGTATGCCATGGAAAAAAGTTAATAAAAGAGGAAGAATTAAAGAATATTTAATCTTAGGAAAAAATTTTGGTAAATANTTATTGGAGTTTCCATAAGTAACCACTTGTATTAATTATAAATAATTCTCCTTTACTGTTTATTTCAATATCACGTAAACGTCCAATTTTGTCTTCAAAAACAACATGTTGTTTTATTACTTTCTCGTCTTGAAAATCTAAACGATAAAGTGTTCTATATTTTAGAGATGTCACTAAAACATCACCTTTCCACTCAGGATAAGCTTCTCCATCATAAATAAGTATATTACTTACAGCTATTGATGGCGTCCAAGTAAATATTGGCTTNGTGAACCCAGGTTTCCAAGCACTACCGTCACCTATTTTAGTTCCACTATAATTGGTTCCGCCCCAGCCAATTATTTTCCACCCATAATTTTCTCCATATTTGACTTCACCAAAAAAATCTCCCCCTTTTGCGCCATGATTTGAAATATATATCTTGCCATTGATTGGAGATATATACATACCTTGAGGGTTTCGAATACCAATTTGATATACTTCCGGCAACCAATTTGGTTTATCAACAAATTTTGGATTATCTTTGGGAATTGACCCATCAATATTAATTCTTATGATGCTACCAGGATGATTTGTTATATCTTGAGCAATCATACCTGCTCCTCTCTCGCCAACTGATGCATATAGATGATCATTTTTTATTACAATACGTGACCCAAAATGATAACCACTGCTGATAGGTGGTTCTGCTCTAAATATATTTTTGAAAATAATTTCTTTTTCATTATACGCGCCTCTTGCAATAGAAGTTGAAGTACTCCCTTCTCCTCTATCTTCTGAATAACTAACATAAACATAATTGTCTTTATATAAAATATCCAATACACCGCCTTGCCCATAATAATAAAAATCTAAATTATGCTCTATTGGATATTTTTTACCTGTTCTCATATCAACTCTAATGATGTCTCCTGTTTTTTCTGTAATAAGAAGATTATTATCATCGATAAAAGACATACCCCATGGTTCTGAAAGTCTATTTGCTACCTGTATTAATTCAATTTCATCTGAATAGGATGGTATTGTAATAAAAAACAATATTAAAAAATAAATAAAATTTCTCATAGTAAAATTATCTTTTTGACTGGAAAAATTTTTTAAGTAATTGTGATGATTCATTTGCCATAGTACCAGAAATAACCTCCGGTTTATGATGACAAGATGAGGATTTAAAAATCATAGGTCCATTTTTTACACCTCCCCCTTTAGTATCTTCAGCGGCATAAAAAAGTCTATCTAACCTAGCAATACTTATAGCATGAGCACACATTGGACATGGTTCCAAGCTAACGTACATATCGCAACCTACCAACCTTTCATTAGATAAAATATTCGTTGCTTTTTGAATAGCAAGTATCTCNGCGTGTGCAATAGGATTATGCAATTCACGCATCTGATTTGAAAACGCAGCAAGAACCTCAGAATTTCTTCTTTGGACAATTACAGCTCCAACTGGAACTTCATCTCTTTTAAAGGCCGTTCTGGCAAGTTCAATCGTGAGACCCATAAATAATTCAGAATTTTCATTAATATTTGGTAATGTCATTGTTCTGTCTCTTGAAAAATTACCGGTTTACCTATAGGAGAACCTAAAATTTCATCTTCTTGCATAACTATATTTCCTCTAATAATAGTTGCATAAGGCCATCCTTTAACTTTTAATCCATCGTAAGGAGTCCAGGCTGCTTTTGATTTTTGTTGTGCATTTGTAATTTGTACCTCTTTATTTAAATCTATAATCGTAAAATCAGCATCATAGTCTTTTGCAATCCTACCTTTACCTAAAATTTTATGAACCCTTTCTGGACCGTATGACCACAACTCTACAAGTCTTTCTAAAGAAAGTTTATTATTATTCACATGATTTAACATTATTGGAACTAATGTTTGCACTCCTGGAGTTCCGCTTGGTGAAGCAGGATATTCTTGAGCTTTCTCTTCAAGTGTGTGTGGTGCATGATCGCTTGCAATAATATCTACAATTTTATTGTGTAAAGCCTTCCAAAGTGCATCTTGATGATTTTTCTCTCTTATGGGTGGATTTTGCTGGGCAAGAGTTCCAAGTCTTTCATAACATTCTGGCGCTGTCAGTGTTAAATGATTAGCTAGAAGCTCTACACTGGCAATGTCTTTATTTTTAGCAAGCAAATCCATTTCATCAGAAGTAGTTATATGAAGAACGTGTACACGTCTTTTATATTTTTTTGCAATATTAAGTAATCGTGTAGTTGCAGATAGACAACTCTCAGGCGAACGCCATTTNCAATGAAGTCCAACATCATGGCTATCTCCTAATATAGTCTTCATATTCTTATTCATTATAAATTGATCTTCAGCATGGACAGCCACAACTCTTCTCCCATTTGATAATACAGACTCAACTTCTTCGTCGCTTGCTGCCAATAATGGACCAAAACTTGCACCCATGAAAATTTTTATCCCACAGATGCCTAGAGCATTTTCCCATTTGGGCAAATCTGGTCCATTGTTACCTGTACCACCTAAATAAAAAGCATAGTCTGACCATGGTGCTCTAGCGGCTCTATTCATCTTATCCTTAATGGACTCTGGATTAATCGTTAGTGGTTTTGTATTTGGCATCTCAAATATAGTTGTGACTCCACCAGCAATAGCTGCCATCATACCTGATTCTAAGTTTTCTTTGTTTTCTAAGCCGGGTTCTCGAAAATGACATTGACTGTCAATAACACCTGGCAATACATGCAATCCTTTGCAATCTAAAATTTTATCTCCTGTTAAATTTCCATTACCACTAATAATAGCTATTTTCCCATTTTTGACGCCCACATTACATTGGCTCAAACCATCAGGTAACATAACTTCACCATTCAATAAAACTAAATCATAATTATCGGTCACTTTGGTACCCTCCAAATGACTATTGTATCAATATACTAGTATTTTTTTGTAGAAAAAATTACGGATGATGATATGCTCTGTCTAATATAAGGAATCTTATGAGAAAATACCTAGATTACACCGGAATCACTTTGTCAGGAGTATGTTTTATACATTGCATCCTAACACCTATATTAATTATGTTAACTCCATTTATCAGTCTTGGAATCTTTGCTNGTCATGAATTCCATGAATCTATAATCTATTTTATAGTCCCAACAGCAATAGTGGCTTTGGCAATTGGNTGTAATAGACACCGAGATATGGGTGTAGCTTTAGTGGGGATTATTGGTATTACAATATTAATACTTGCCTTATGGGCTCATGATCATTGGGCTGAAAGCGTTAATATTGTGATTACTATGGTAGGCAGTTTAACAATTATAGCAGCTCATTATAGAAATCGTCTTCTTTGCCAAAAAGAAGAATATGAATGTCACAAGCAAGATTAACCAAATAAATTTATATCGTGGGTGAGTATATCAAAAGAGTAAAATCTGATTTCTTTGCTGTAGTTGCAGTTACTTTTCTATTTTATTCGATAACATATGCTGGATCTCTTGCGGTATTTAACATCATTGATTTTTTTGTAATACCACTATTTATAGTCATTGTTTGTCTGGCAGAAGTAATAATTATTAAATTAGTAATATCTGACAAATACAGAATAGTTCAAAATTTAGCATTAGGATTGACATTGTTTGTAAATATATTCGTTGTCAATCTTGGCTTTAATGATGATTTTATATCACTTCCATTTACACAAGAATTATTGGGTATGATTTTNTTTATAATACTATTTTTCTTGATATTCAATATTCTATTTGAATCTAAAAAAGTAAGAAAATATTTCGCATCCTTTGTTTTTATATTTTCAATTCTTAGTATTATGATTAATTTTTTTGTTTATCATGAATCAAAACATGCTGAATATAACTATGCAAATCAAAAAATGATCCCTATGGATAAAACAAAATTGAGGTCATATCCAGAATACGAAAAAAATATTAAATATGACATAAAACTAAATGATAAGCCCAATATAATTATATTAACTTTTGATGCATTAGTAGATGAAAAAACATTTCAAATTTTAACAAAACGTAATAAAAAAATATTTATGTATAAAGTGTTTGAAGAAAGAATGACTCCTTTAAAAAATCATTTTTCAGATGAAATTAGCACGAGACATTCATTGTCAGCATTATTAGCACTCACACCGGAAATTTTATACACTCTCCCATTTGACCATAGTGCAAGAAGAGATTTTTCACCAAGATTTAGAATGTTTAATGGTCAAACACCAAGTCCATTATTTGAAATCTTTAAGAGTAATGGATATGAGATAAATTCTTTTTTTGTAGATAGACATACTTTTGGAACTTTCAAAGGTGACTATGTTGATAATTTTCTAACTCTACCAGTTAGAATTGGATATGAATCATCCGTTTGTACCTTAATTGGGCACAGAACTAGATATATTGGCTTTTTTGGATACTGCGAAGTATTAAATAGAATAAAAAATATTATAGCAGAAGAAGATAATATTTTTTGGCAAACTTCATTGGGAGAAATGGAGTTTAATCATTATTATTTTAAAATAACCCAACCCTATGATCTAACAAAATCATTAGACAACAAAGATAAACCTCAATTATTATTTGGACACACTATATCACCTGGACACATTGGTCCAAGATATTCTCCAAACTTTAGAAATAAATCAGANGGTTCTTATAGAGAATATGTGTTGCATTATGAAAGACTTGGAAAATATAATGGAGCACTCATCGAAAAAATTGCAGACCACTTAGAAAAGACTAATACAAAAAGAGATACTATTGTGTATGTAATGGGTGATCATGGGATGATGTTATCTCAACGTATGACATGGACGCAAGATACTTTTGTTGATGAAAAATTTAGTTGGGATAAAAATCACAATCTAATTTATGGTAATGAAAAATCACTTTGGATTAATATAAGAGATAAAATTACCCAAAAGGAAGATCAAGAATATACGATATTGGATGACAAAAGAAGTGACAAATACACTGATAAAGTACTAGGCCCTGCTCTTGATAGTGATGATGTAATTGTTAGACAATCAGAACCGTATCGTAGACTAGACAGATATTCCACATATGGGGGTTTTATCTCTGATCATAAGTGTGCAAAAAAAGCTGTTGAGAAAAATGAAGAAAGAGGCTATTCGACGCCTCAATTAGTGATGCATGATCTTATATCATGTCTATCAGATTATGTGGTTACAGCAAATAATAAAGAATATATTCAAGATTTTAAAAGAGAAAAAACTCTTCATTCTCAAGCATACCCGGTATGTATTCGCTCACACAGTCCATGTTCGAAAGAGTGTATAGAATTAAATGGAAATTGTTTTGCTGATGGTAGTGATCCTTATCCTTATAAAGATTTATTGTACGAATAAAATTTATGAAATAATTTTCTTTACTAAATCTTTAATAAATAAGGCTGCAACCTCATTAGATTTTCCAATATTAAATATATAATTAGCACTTTCATAATTAATATTTTTAAATTTCTTAATAACATCAGTAATAGTTTCTTTACCATTCCAAATTATTCCAATTTTATCTCTGATCATATCTTCAAATGCTCTTGCACCTAATACATGATAATCATCATTTAGAATTTTTTGTGGTGTATTAACAAATAAAATGGGTTTGTTGAGTGCAAAAGCATATTCTAAAGCAATTCCAGACCAATCAGTAATAAGCAAATCTGAATTATATAAATTATCATTAGTAACTATATTATCTTCATATCTAAAAAAATTATCATTAGAAAATTTATCTAATATTTTTTTAATTTTTTGGGGAGATTTTTTTAATGATTCAGGATGAGGCCGCAAAGTTATTTGAAAGCCTTCATTGATTGATGATTGTATAATTTTTTCTGTTAATTCAGACTCTATAATACCTCCTTCATTCCAAGATGGTGCTAATAAAATTCTTTGTTCGACAGTATTATTTGTTTTAGATTTTTGAAAAACTTTATATTCATCTATTAAAGTATCTAATCGTGTATAACCATGTTTAACCAGTTCTTTTTTTGGAAGATTATAAAATTCTTCTGCTTTTCTAATTTCATCAATCATATACTGTCCACAACAAAAAATAATATCATAATTATCGAAAGAACCTTTTCTGTATGAACAATTAGGACTCATCATTGAGTGTTGTGTATAAACATAATAATCCGTATTAATTGATTTTTTAATCTGAAAATTATCTATATCCGGCATAGTTGTAATTAATATATGTGTATTGAGTTTTTTAAAAAACCAATCCCTCATAAAACCTTCATCTATCAGCAATGTATTATAATTTTTGTTATCTTTGTATAAGCCAGGGTCATCTGCATCTGATGTAACATAATAAATTGAAGTATCAAACTCTTTTAAAATATTTTCTAATATACCTTTAAGATATGGCCAGTAATTTTTACNTTCTGAATAGAACGTTATTACTTTATCGGATTTTTTGAGCGCAAGATAATCATAAACTTTAATCCATTTATCAAAATAAGAAAGAATTTTCATAATCTTTCTATTTATTATTTTTATCTTTAATAAAAAAGGATTTTATTTTGTCATATATTACTCTCGCATAATATCCAATTACAGCAATTGAGCCTGCTATTGCAGCAATGACCAGACTGACAGTACTAGGATTTATGTATGCATGAGCATCTATAGGGTAAAAAATTAATATAACAATTAGCCTTATCATATTAATTGTAAATTGAAACCGCTTGAACCGGTGGATCTATATACATAATACATGTAGTACCACTAGTAGTGGCTANCAAAGTATTAGCTACATCAAAACTCATCCGAATCTTAGGGGAATCCGTTGCCTTTGGTGTATAAGAAGATGTCATAGCGACTGTAAATGTAAATGTTGATGCNCCATCAGTCTTAGAAATTCCATTAGTAGAATAAGTGCTAGTTAAATCAGAATAATCGCCTCCACCATTTGCATCAGGTACTACCCAATCCATTTCTGCAATCGTGCCGTCCTTAACTGTTTTTGCAGTGGCAGTAGCACTAGCAGCTGCAACAGTAGGTGACTCTACGGTATTGCATGTTGTACCACTAACATCAACCGTTCCTTTAATTTTAAAAGTAGTATTGATTGTTGTCCGCATGTGACTATAGGTTTTACCTAAAGTTAATGTAAAATCATTTATATAATTTCCTACGTCACCACCAATAGTGGCAGATGCTATATTAAATGTTTTTGTAGTTGAACCAACAACTACAGGATCAGAACAGTCTGAAGAGGTACAAAGTTCGACTTTTGTTACAGTTGTTTTATAGGTAGTTGGAGTTGCTGTTGCTGCAAAAACATTTAAAAAAGTAAATGTCAAAACCATAAAAATAATAAATTGAAAATATCTCATTATGTACCTCTGCCTACCACAACTGCACCTTTGACGCCTTTTACAATATTATTTTCACGACGTACTCTTTCAAAGAATCTGTTTTCTATTACTTTATATGAGTATGCATAAGGTGTAACAAAAACAATTGGTTTGTTTGTATCTATGTTGCAACATAAAATATAATTCAATTTAATAAATTGTCTATCAGAATCCATAGTATTGTCATTTTGTAAGCCAGCCTCAATACTAAATCTATTGCTTGGTTGCATATGTAAACTTAAAACTTCTCCATGAACAATATCGTAAATACTGGAATCCCACCTATATCCTTTATAATATATTTTTGCCCATGGCATATACGGCACATATAAACCAACTTCTATATCATGTCCATCAGCCGCTTCTTCAATAGAACCATCAACTTCTTTTTTGTCCGATAATCCAGCATAAAAATTTATATTTAAATCATAAACAGACGATTTTGTTTCAAATCCAACTCCCAGTCTAGAATGATTAGAATTAAATTCTCTATCATAAAAAACATTTACTCCGTAAATTAATGTCTTACTTTTATTTATTCCACGCCAAACTAACCCAATATTGAGTGTTTCTCTATCATCAAAAGTAGAAAAAGAAAATTGTGATAAGTAAGATTCATATTCACGATCTGTTAATTCTATAAGGCCTATAACTCGTACATCAGGTTTGGAATCATTTCTCAATCTCGAATCAATTTCAATCAGTCTTAATTGTGGTACATTTTGATATGCCCAAGATTCTATTGCTGAATTTGCAAAACCTAATCCTTGATTTACTGATTTTTTAACCACACCACCAGCTAGACCAATAATTGGCATTAGTATAAATATAACGACGAATATATATATTTTAGTTTTTTTCAAATTTACCCCAGTAGTACTAATTTATCATAAGAAATCTATATAATTAAAGAAAAAGAAACTATAAGTTCTCTATATTTTTTCTAGCTAAATCAAATTTATTGTCTATTTTTAATGCTTCCTCAAACATTTTTTTTGCATTTTCATTATCCTCTAGTCCTTTATAAGCTATTCCTAAATTATTAAACACTTCTTTTGTGGCAGTATTATTTTGAACTAACTCATCTAATATGGTTATAGCCTCCTTAAAATTACCAATTTTTATCAAAAAATTAGACATGTTAAATCTTGGATAAACCTCGGTAGGAGATAAATCTATTGTTTTCTTATAATGTAGTCTTGCATTTTCATTATCTGACATCGTGTTATAGAGATTTGCAATATTATTATGAGCTTCTGCAGATTCATTATTTAAATTTAATGCCGAACTATATGCTTCGATAGCTTTTTCATATTCTTTGATATCAGAATAAATTACACCTAGCGAGTAATGTGATTGAAAAAGTTTTTTATCTAATTTTAAAGATGATTTTAAGGCTTTGATAGCTTTTTGTATTTCACCTATGGAATACAAGAAACCTCCATAATTACTCTGGAAAATTGCTGTATTAGGTGCTATTTCTATTGCTTTTTCTATATGTTTTCTTGCAAGAGTATGATCTTTTTCTACTAAATAAATTAATGAAATCAAGTGATGGGCATTTGCTTCATTATCATTAATAGATAGAATTTTTTTATAAATTTGTTTAGCTTCATCAAATTGATTTCTTTGTTGCAAATCAATTGCTTCAGCAAATGCTTGTTTGATTATAAATTTAGACATAATTTTTTAATTCTAATTCAATATTTTTTAATACATTATTCCAATTATCATTCGTCTCTTGTCTTAAAATTTTAAATGTGGGATACCATGGTGTGCTATCTGGATAGTTGAAATCCCACCTCCACCCAGGGACCGAAGAAAGTAAAAGCCAAACATTTTTGTTCAATGATCCAGCTAAGTGAGCAACAACTGTGTCTACAGAAATAATTAAATCTAAATTTTTAATTATATTAGCAGTATCAACAAAATCAGTAATCTCTGGATAATAATCAATGATCTCATTCTTATCATTAGTNTGATTGAGCGCATAATCTAAAGAAATAATATTGTGTTTTGCCTTATTAAATATTTTAGTAAATTTATTNAAATCAATGCTTCTCATTTTATGATCACTTGCAGCAATACGAGTTTGCGTAGCAATACCAATGTTTAATTTATCTTTTTCTATATATTTTATAGGAGATTCTTTAATAGAAATGTATGGAAATTCTTGTGTATACGTCGTTGGGTTCCATTCCAAAATACCAGGAATAGATTGAATATAAACATAAAAATCATGTTCTGGTATCTCATCACCCAAATTAATTATATTTGAAATCCATGCTTGTTGCTCTAATAAGGAGTTTAATTCATCTTGAGCAAGAACAATGATTTCGGTGCCTTCCTTAGAAAATAATTTTGCAAATCTAATNAAGTGTATAGTATCTCCAAAACCTTGCTCACAAATTATTAAAAGTTTTTTGCCTTCAATATTTTCTCCTTTCCATTGCGGTTTGGTGGATTCGACACTCATTAAATTATTATCAAGTTTCAGCCTCCATTCGTATTCTTTCCATCCTTTTTCGTATTCACCTGTTAACAAATAGCACATACCTAAATTAATGTGTGGATCGGCATTTTCCGGATAGATATCAATACATCCTAAGTATGATTGTTTTGCTTGGCCAAATTTTTTTAACTCTTCATACACAACACCGAGCATTAACAAAGAACCAATATGATCTGGGCTTAAATCTAAAGATTTTTTAAAATGGGTTAATGCTTTGTTAAATTGACCAGTTTGTCTATAGGCCTCTCCAAGGTAAAAATGTATCTGTGGTATTTCTGAATTAATATTATTAGCATTTTTAAAAGCTTCTATAGCTTCAGTAAAGTTTTTGTTTGATGAATATGCACAGCCAAGTGAAATATAATAACCAGCATTTGCATTATCTTTACTAATTGCCTTTTTTATATAATCAATACTTTCATTATATTTTTTTTCATGCATCCTTATGCAACCAAGAATATAATTAGCATCAGAATCATTACCTAATGTTAAAATTTCATGGCAAATTTTTTCTGCTTCCTTAAAATTATTCTGACTTAAAGCATTTATAGCTTTAGCTATATCTTGATTTGGTGTTTTAGTATCCATTATAAATTTTATGTATTAAATAAAAAAAGAGGGCTGAGATAGCCCTCTTCTAAAATTTTAAAAATTTTATGGTTGATAGCTAAATTTACCTGATAGTCCTACACGGTCTGCAGCAGTATTCCAAGATAGTCCATGATCATCATAATCTTGACTGCTTGTTTTGTTGATGTCTACACCGCCACAACCAGGATTTACTTCTAACGGATGTTGATCGCAATGTGCTATTTTCCCATCAGCATTAGCAATACCACTCATGGTCCATCCACCAGCACCTTCAACTTTTAAGCTCTTATCNGAACCATTAATTGATGCTTCAATTTTAGCTCTCTTTACTCCAACTAGATCTGAAACCAATCCAGCAATTACCGCTAAATGGCCTCCACCTTGACCGCCCC
Source organism: Gammaproteobacteria bacterium (assembly GCA_002716945.1). Classification (GTDB taxonomy): domain Bacteria; phylum Pseudomonadota; class Gammaproteobacteria. The sequence continues at coordinate 97,060 of PBCF01000003.1, forward strand.
ATAATTTTTCAATGGCAGCAGCTTGTTCATCCGATGCGCTTTCATCAATGTAGAGTGCAAGCTTACAATTACCTTCTGTAAGTGCAGGTGAACTAGCTTGTAAAAAAGCTGAAACTTTAACCCCATCAAGTTTAACATCATCACAATGTCCTTCTTTAATGTCCCAAACAAGCATTGCGTTACATGGACCCATCGATGCAGGTTGAAGATATAGGCATGGGCATACTATGTCGCAATTACAAGATTCAGCATAGTCGCCTGATACTTTCCAATCCATATTTTTACCCCACTAAATATTAGTTGAACTTTCAATATTACATATTTAGATAGAAAAATCTAATCTTTCCTCTAATAACAAATGACTTTTTTTGTTAAAGTAATAATAAGGGGAGAGCGATGAAAAAGACTACATTCATGCAACACGAATCAGTGTTAGCAACTGAAAATGGGGTTTCAGAAAATCTAAAAGATCTGACATGGTATGATAAGAGTGTTCCATGCAGAACTGCGTGTCCTGCAGACACTGATATACCTGGATATTTAGAAGCTATATATCAAAAAGACTTTGATAAAGCATATCAAATAAATTTAGAAGATAATATTTTTCCTGAAATACTTGGTAGGGTTTGTTCTAGACCTTGTGAAGATGCTTGTAGACATGGCGATGATAATAATGGAAATTCTTTAGCGATATGCTTTTCTAAAAGAGCAGCTGGCGATTATAAATCTAAAAATAAAAAATATAAAGTAAAAAAATTATCTCAGTCTACAAAAAAATCGATAGCCATCATAGGCGCAGGTGTAGCTGGTCTTGCATGTGCAAGGGAATTATCTAGATTTGGACATAATGTACATGTTTTTGAAAAGCATAAATCCGCAGGTGGTATGTTAAATCAGGGTATACCAATATTTAGATTGCCTCGAAATGTTATAAAAAGAGAAATAGATCAAATAATAGATATGGGTGTCAATATAACATACAACCAAGAAATATCTAGCTATGAAGATTTACAAAAACTTTCAAAAAAATTTGATGCGGTTGTACTTGCTATGGGAACATTAAAACCGAATAAAATTGATAAATCTTTTACATGTAATGAATTTGTAGAAGATGGATTAGATTTTTTGTTAAGAATTAATGAATTCAATTCTAAGAAAGTTGGTCAAAATGTTGTAGTAATTGGCGGCGGTTATACTTCTATGGATTGTTCAAGAACAGCTATCAGATTAGGGGCGAAATCAGTTCGTACCTTCTACAGAAGAGATATTGGTGATTTAGAAATTTTACCAGGTGAATTGGATGAATTAAAAAATGAAGATGGCCGGATGATATTTAGTGCAAGACCAAATAAATTAATAACTAAAAAAAACAAACTCATTGCTTTAGAACTAATTAAAACGAAAATAAACTCGAAAAATAAGCTTGTTGATATAATAGGGTCTAAATTTAGAATAAAAACTGATCATATCATTCTAGCTATAGGACAGAAACAGGATACTTCTATTATCNCAGATATAACTAAATTTAAATTAAAACTACGAAACTCTATAAGTAATAATAAATTAGAAAAAAATGTATTTGTTGCTGGTGATTACGCTTTAGGTGCTACTACCCTAATTGATGCTATCGGGCATGCGAAAAAAACAGCTATCAAAATAGATAAATTTTTAATGGGTAGAGATTTAATTACAAATGTTGTAAAAATTCAAGATGTTAAAACAACTTCTAGAAGCTTGCGGATGAATTATATTCCTTTGCACGATATGTCAACTTTAAACATAAAAATGAGAACTCTCACAAAAGAAGTGGAAATAGGTTTTAATAAAAAAAATTCTACTAGCGAAGCATCAAGATGTTATCTATGTCATTACAAATTTGAAATAAATAATACATTATGCGTNTTATGTGACGAATGTCTATTAGTAAAACCTGTGAAGGATTGCATTATAGAAACTGAAAAAACTTTAACGGATATAGATGGTGATACAAAGTATGCAAAAATAAATGCCACTAAAACTAATGGTATATATCATGGCAAACTCTATATTGATCATAAAAAATGTATAAGGTGTGGAGAATGTGAACGCGTCTGCCCTACTAATGCTATTTCCATTCAAAAAATAGAAAAGGTGTCTCATGCTTAAATCCAAATTTAAAACTGTGAATGTTACATGTCCTCATGATTGCCCTGATACTTGTTCTTTAAAAGTAGTTGTAGATACTTCATCAAAAAAAGCTGTATCACTCAAAGCTGATTCTTCACATCCAATTACTAAAGGTTTTTTGTGTAATAAAGTAAATCACTATCTAGATTTAGTTTATAACGAAAATAGAGTTCTCTATCCACATATTCGTATTGGCGCTAAAGGTAAGAAAGGCAAAATGAAAAGAGTAAGTTGGGATTATGCACTTAAACTTATAACTAAAAATCTAAAAGCCATTGAAAAAAAATATGGCAGCAATGCTATACAACCTTATAGTTATTCTGGCACATTAGGTATGCTTGGTTATTGGGGCATGTCGGAACGATTTTGGAATAAATTGGGTGCGGCTAGATTAAGCAGAACAATCTGTATAGCTGCTGCAAGTACTGCAGGTATTTATACTTATGGAGCGGCATGCGGACCAGCCATAGATGAGGTTCCCAAAAATGATTTAATTATTTTATGGGGGACAAATATTGTGTCAACTCACGTTCATATGGTTCCTTTTGTAGAAGAAGCTAAAAAGAAAGGTGCTAAAATTATTTGCATTGACCCAAGAGAAACAAGAACATCTGCTATGTGTGATTGGCATATTCAACCTAAACCTGGAACGGACGCTGCATTAGCATTGAGTATGATGAATGTAATAGTTAATAAGAAAAAACATGATTTAAAATTTTTAAAAAATCACACAACAGGCTACGAAGAATTCCTAAATAAAATTTTACCTAAATACACACCAAAAAAAGCATCTAGAATAACAGGTATAAAAGAAGAAGATATTATCAAATTAGCAATAGAATATGCGGCAACTAAAAAAACTTATATCCGACCAAACTATGGACTTAACAGACATCGTAATGGGGGTATGATGGTGAGAGCTATAATGTTATTACCTGCAATAACAGGTGCATGGCGTAATAAAAGTTCTGGCGTTTTTGTAGGAAGTATTGAAGAGATGTGGGGTGTTGATCTAAATAAACTACAGCATCCAGAATTATTGAATGGTAAAAAACCACGAGAAATTAATATGATACAAATTGGAAATGCTTTAAATGATAAAAAATTAAAGCCTCCTATAAAAAGTTTGTTTGTGTGGAATTCTGATGTTGCTAATTGTGCACCAGATACTATAAGTGTTAGAAAAGGCTTAAAAAGACAAGATTTATTTACAGTTGTTCATGAGACATTTTGGACTGATAGTTGTGATTACGCAGATGTTGTTTTGCCTGCCGATACTGCCTTAGAACATCTAGATCTAAATGCTCCATACGGTCATTATTACTTCAGTCTCTCACAACCTGCGATTAAACCATTGGGTGAAAGTAAATCAAATCAAGATTTGTTTAGATTGCTAGCCAAGCATATGGGGTACAAAGAAAAATGTTTTCAAGAGACTGATGAATCAATGATTAAAAATATGATTGATGCAAAANACAATCCATTATTTACTGGCATCACATATGAAAAATTAAAAAAGAAAGGATGGATGAAAGGCGATGTAAATAATAAAAGACGTGACTATTTAAAAAAAGGATGGCCAACCAAAGATGGTAAAATACAAATTTACTCTGAGGATACAAAAAAACTTGGTTTAGGTGCTTTTCCTGAACACATTGAAGAATTTACTGACACAAAATTAAGAAAAAAATTTCCAATTCAAATACTCTCACCTGCTACTCATCAATTTATTGGTAATTCTTTTGTTCCAGTAAAAAGACTAAGAGATATGGCATCAAGACCTACCATTGAAATATCCAAAAAAGATGCAGAAAAGAGACATATTAAAAATGGAGATTTATGTCGCATATATAATGATGTAGGTGAAACTTATGCACATGCCATCATAATGGATTCAATGTTAGACGGCGTTGCATCTACTCAAAAACAATACAGAGGTTCTTTAGTTAAAAATGGTGTTAATGCAAACGCATTAAATACTCAAGAATTAACTGATATGGGAGCAGGCCCAATTTTCTACACCGTTCTAGCACAAATCAAAAGAGTTTAATTAAAGAGATATAAAAATTAGCCATCAATCATTGACATGTTGTCAGGTATAATAAGTTATGAATATTAAATACGCCAATACTAGTAAAACAGAAGGCACACAAACTTTAAAAAATGGTGATAAATATACCGGTTCTTTCCATGATGACAAAAAACATGGTAAAGGCACACTTGTATCACTTAATGGACGAACATATGTAGGTGAGTGGCTTAATGATCTGCCTCATGGCCATGGAATTAACACTTTCCCAAACGGCAAAACTTATGAAGGTGATTTTATAGAAGGTAAGCCGGTAGGTGCAGGATTATGGACGTATAGTGATGGAAGAACTTATTCAGGTGTATGGAAAAATGGACAATTTATTAATGAAGATAATCAAAAAGAGGTCCCAGAATATAGAATAGTTACTTTTATTATAAATTTCTTTGTAATAGGGTTTATGCTGTCAGCTGTAACTCTATGGGTTTTAATATTGTTTGGGATTGTGGATTACTAATTTACTAGATTTGTCATCGGAGTCATATACGCATTTATAACTAAATCCTTATTTGTAAAAACTAAATAAACATAGGCTACTAAAAATACAACTTGTACTACCTGTTTATTAACTAAGCGATCTAATTTCAAAAAACCTGCAACACAACCACCAAGATTATATGCAAATCCACCAACTGCAAAAAATAAAACTATTCCTAATAAAGTAATAATAATCATATAATTAGACTAACACGTTTACTCTAAAATAACGGTAATTTTTTTTGGTAACAAGCATGTCTCTCCATCATTTCTTGCATAACGAACAAAGATACCAAATGGTGTTGTAGCATCTACCACTCTATCAAAGACAGCACCAAGACCTGAACTAATCAAAAGATCAGTAGTTTTAAATGGTTCAACTTTTGGAATAATTCCATATTCACCGCTTAATGTTCCTTTTGTACAGAAAACATTTATAGGTGCACAACTTGCTTCGAAACGAATTTTAATTGGTGTTTCAACTGATCTATTTGTAGTTGATGAAAATATTTTACATTCAGCTGTAATTAAATTCTTTTTTTTGTCTATAGTTATAATATCCAAAGGATATGTTTCTTGCCCACTCAAAGTTGCGCAAGATGAAAGACATACTAATATAAATAATAATTTCTTTTTTTTAAAAATATTCATACTTTCATTAAGTTTGAAGTGTGACTAGAACTGCATCCATAGATTCTTTAGCATCACCAAAAAGCATCCTTGTGTTTTGTTTAAAGAAAAGCGGGTTTTGAACACCTGCATAGCCAGTTGCCATGCTTCTTTTTAAAACAATAGAAGTTTTACCTTTCCAGCACTCAAGCACCGGCATTCCTGCAATAGGGCTATTTGGATCGTCAAGTGCAGATGGATTGACGATATCATTTGCCCCTATAATAATAGAGACGTCAGTATCAGAGAATTCTCCATTTATTTCATCCATCTCAAAAACTATATCATAAGGAACACGAGCTTCGGCCAGAAGAACATTCATGTGACCAGGTAATCTTCCCGCAACTGGGTGAACAGCAAATTTAACATCGATATTTTTGTCTTTTAAAATTTTCACTATTTCATAAACTATAAATTGTGCTTGAGCTACCGCTAGACCATAACCTGGAATTATGATGACTTTTTTAGCAGATAATAAAAGATTAGACACTTCTTTAACATCTATTGAAATAACATCTGCTTGATTTTGTTCTGATGGTGTTTGCTGTGGAGTATCAGTGCCAAAGCCTCCAGCTATAACAGAAATAAAACTTCTATTCATGGCTTTACACATTATGTAGCTTAAAATTGCACCACTACTTCCTACTAATGCACCTACAACTATAAGCAAATCATTGCCTAACATAAATCCCATCGCAGATGCAGCCCAACCAGAATAAGAATTAAGCATACTTACAGCCACAGGCATATCAGCACCACCAATGGCCATGATGAGATGGACTCCAAATAAAAATGAAAGGATTGACATAATTATTAATGAAATCAAATTATCGTCAAATAGAGATTGATTAACAAATTCATATCCAAAATAGAAAATAAAAATTAATACTAATAAATTTAAATAGTGTCTTGCAGGAAGCATGAGTGGATTTCCAGTGATTATTCCACTGAGTTTTCCAAATGCGATTACAGAACCAGAAAAAGTTATCATTCCAATAAAAACTCCAATATAAATTTCTATAAGGTGAATGGTTTTTTCTATACCCATAAAACTAATGGTGTCATCTAAAAAATTAACATACCCAACTAATACAGCTGCCATCCCGACTAAACTGTGTAAAATAGCAACTAACTCTGGCATCTCAGTCATTTGTACTTTTTTTGCTAAATAAATTCCAATAATGCCTCCAGAAGCCATCAATATAAATATAAGTCCAAAATTTTTTGTAACATTTGGTCCTAGCAGAGTGGCTATAATGGCAATAGTCATCCCAAGCATTCCATATATATTACCCACTCTTGATGTTTCTTGATTACTGAGCCCCCCTAACGTTAATACAAATAAGACAGTCGCTCCTATATATAATGCTTTTGATAATTCTAAAGATATTTCCATAACAATTTATTTCTTAAACATTTCTAACATTCGTTTGGTTACAGCAAAACCGCCTACAATATTTATACTCGTTATAAAAATAGCAAGTGATGCCATAACAGTAAGAACAATATTATCAGATGAAATTTGGATTAAAGCACCAATAATAATAATGCTGCTTACAGCATTAGTCACTGACATTAATGGTGTATGTAATGCAGATGTTACGTTCCAAACAACCATATAACCAACAAAACAACCTAAGACAAATACGGTAAAGTGAGCCATAAATGAAGGTGGAGACACGCTACCAATGCCTATGAGCGTTAATAGTGCTAAACCAAATTTAATTACTGGAAATGTTTTTTTTATTGATTTTTTTGTAATTAAAATATTCTGTTTTTTGGTCTCTTTCGTAGAAGTTACAGGAGATGGGGCTGCTTTTTTTATTTCTGGTGGCGGGAAAGTTATTTCTCCATTGTTTATAACAGTCATTCCTCTTATTACTTGATCATCCATGTTTATATTTATTTTTCCATTTTTTTCTGGCGTTAAATCACATAATAAATGATATACATTTGTAGCATATAATTGACTAGATTGACTTGGCAATCTTGATGGTAAGTCAGTATAACCAACAATATTTACTCCTTTGATATTAACTACCTGATCTTTTTTTGTATAACAACAGTTCCCACCTCTTTCTGCTGCAAGATCTACGACCACGCTGCCAGGTTTCATCAAACTAATCATTTTTTCTGTTAATAAAATTGGCGCAGGTTTTCCCGGTATAAGCGCTGTTGTAATTATTATGTCAACTTCTTTACATTGCTCTTCAAAAAGCTTGTGTTCTGATTTAATGTATTCATCACTCATAACTTTTGCATAGCCACCTTTCCCAGCACCATCTTCTTTTATATCTACTGTTAAAAATTCTGCACTAAGGCTTTCTACTTGTTCTTTTACTTCTGGTCTTGTATCGAATGCTCTAACTATTGCTCCTAAACTTGCAGCCGCGCCAATTGCCGATAGTCCAGAAACGCCAGCTCCAATTACTAAAACTTTTGCCGGCGAAATTTTACCAGCAGCAGTTATTTGACCTCCAAAAAACCTACCAAAAAGATGAGAAGCTTCTATTACTGCTCTAGAACCAGCAACATTAGACATAGAGCTAAGTGCATCCATTTTTTGAGCTCTCGTAATTCTAGGAACACAATCCATTGCAAATACATTTACATTTTCTTTAGCCATTGATTTTAATATTTCTTTGTTTTGACGTGGATAAAAAAAAGATATTAATGATGAATTACCATTTAATTGTGATGATGCAGATTCACTTTTTTCTGGTGGATTAACTTTGATAATAATATCTGATTGATTCCATATTTCAGAAGATGATTCAGATATTGTTGCGCCTACTTGTTTATAAGCACTATCAGTATAATTTGCTCTAGCGCCTGCCGATTTTTCAACTTGAACTTCATATCCTAATTTAAGAATTTTAATTACTACTGCAGGAGTTATAGCTACTCTATTCTCAGATTCAATTACTTCTTTTAAAATGCCTATGATCACAAAATTCCTTTTATAGATTACAAAAAAGATACTATATCTTATAGATAAATTACATTAAATAAAAGCTGATATTTACTCTAAGATTTTCGAATGATTATAAACTGTATCAACTCAGTTAGAACTTGACTATCTATTTCAAGATTTTTGAGTGATGCTAAGGCCTCTTTAGCAAGTTTCTTGCAGTAATTTACGACCTCATCATTGTTTTTATAAGACATAATATTTCCTAGGTCTACACTTTTATCTAAATCCCTATAATCTAATAAATCGTCTGTAGCTTGGAAAATTAAACCAAAATTAGTTCCAAAAATATCAAGATGTTCAGTTTTCTTGTTATTCAATAATATCTTGGGATTACACAATACAAATGGTGCTCTTGTACAAAATTTAAATAATCTTGCAGTTTTCAGATCATGCATTTTCAGTATTTTTTTATAATCTGCATTCTTGTTTCCAAATTGATATTCCAAATCTAATGATTGCCCATATGCTAAACCGGTATGACCAGAACTTGACGATAAAAAACCAGTTAGATAATTTCTTACTTCAGTATTTGGATGAGTTGATTCATCAGATAGAATTTGAAACGCCCATGTTAATAAACTGTTACCAGCAAGCATGGCTGTTGGAATATCAAATTTTTTGTGAGTAGCAAGCTGTCCTCTTCTGAAATCATCGTCATCCATGATATCATCATGAATCAAAGAATATGTATGGACAAATTCGACAGCCAAGGCTACATTCATATAATATTCTTTTTTTATATCTAAATTTTGTGCAAATGCCATGACAAGCAATGGTCTAATTCTTTTTCCACCATTCAATAAACTATAATTCATTGCTTCTAATAACTTTGCGGAATGATTAGTCAAATTAATACTCAAAAAATCTTGTAGAAAAGCATCAAAAGTTGCTGTATTTTCTTTAATATATTCTTCTAGATTCATCTTTAGTATGTGAAATTAATATTTGTTGTTAGTTATTAGTAATTTAATGATACTCTATCTTTAAGAGATATGTTTGTTTTTTTTGGAGAGTTATAAATGAATAAAATGAGAATCATATTGATATTTTTGATATCAATATTATTTTTTACTTTAATTGTTTTTAGTGATACCAATATTATAAATATAATTAATAAAAATATCTCTGATATAAGAAGTCTGCATGCCAATAACGAATATCTTGTAGAATTATATTATTTTATCATCTATATATTTCTAACAACATTTTCATTACCAGTAGCCTTTATTATGGGTCTGTTAGCTGGAATGATTTTCGAACCTATGACAGCTATATTAGTAGTTTCATTTGCTTCATCTATTGGAGCTACATTAGCATTTATTCTTTCAAGATTTATTTTCAGAGATTTTATAAGAGAAACATTTTTAGAACCTTATAAAAAAATTAATAATGGTTTCGTTAAAAATGGGATGTATTATCTATTTGCAATAAGAATGTCTCCTATTTTCCCATATTTTTTAGTCAATTTGGTTTCAGGATTAACAACAATGAAAATGTCACTTTTTTATTTAGTAACACAAATTGGAATGCTACCAGTAACCATAATTGTGATTTTTATAGGTAAGGGTTTAAGTGAAATTATTTTAGCAAATGCACAAATAAGTATGGAACTAGTCATTTTATTTACTGCTCTTGGCCTATTGCCACTTACTTTTAAATACCTTTTTAAGAGAATTACAAATTAATTAGAAATATAGTTTTTAAATAATACGTATACAGCTCTAAGCCCATCACTCATTTTAATTTTTTTACCTTCTTGATAACTTCTTCCATTATAAGAAATTGGTACTTCATGAATTTTTATTCCAAGCTTTGATATTTTAGCAGTAAATTCAGGACAAAAAGTGAAATCATCTTCAACCAATTGGATTTTTGATATTAACGATGCATCAAAAACTTTATAGCAAGTATGGGCATCAGTGAGTCTCTGATCATACAAAATGTTTGTTATAATCGTTAATGCGTGATTGAAAAATATTCTATACAAGGATGTAAAGTTTTTATTTTTATATCTTGGTTTGCCTAATACCCTAGATCCATAAACAACCATTTTATTCATTTTATGTATTGCATCTAAAAGAATCTTATAATCAGCAGGATCATACTCTAAATCTGCATCTTGAATTATGACAGTATCACCTTTAACAAATGGTAATGCAGCTCTAATCGCTGCACCTTTACCTTTATTTACGCTTTGATATATAACTTTATCAATAACATTTTCTAGATCATTTTTAATAATATCTTTCGTTCCGTCGGTAGAATTATCATCTACAAGAATAATTTGCTTTTCTACATATTTTTGATTATTTACTTTATCAATTACTTTTTTAATAGTATTGGATTCATTAAAACATGGTATGATTATTGACAAAAGCATATGTTATTGCAGGGATATTAGTTGGTAATATATTACAATATAAGCAATGCAAACTAAAGAAATATATCTAAAAAGAATTTTTTCTACATTTATAATTTTTACATTGATTCTTGTTTTTATAATTAATGAATATTTTAATACGCCCGAAAGATATGGTGATGATATTTTTCTAATACAAGGAAGCATATTAAGTGTTATCGTCACCATAATATTAATAAATTTCTTGTTATTTCAATACAATAAAATTATAGAAAAAATAATTTCATTTAAAAATACATATATAAAACTCTCTGGATTTTGGATAATTTTTATACTTTCTATTTTGTATAAGTATTTGATATTTCAATTTAATATATATGGTAATTATACAGATACAATAGAGGGTATTTTTTTTAATAATGAATTTAATGATTATAAATTATATAACTATATTGCTTATTTTTTTTATAATCTTTCACCAAATCATAATGCTTATCTTTTCATATTTAATAATGTTCTAGGCAGTATAAGTTTAAGTTTTTTTTACTTAATCTTAAAAAATATAAATAAATTTACATCATTAAATCACATAGTGGTTATTTTGATAATGATGTATATGCCAATGATTGCACTTGAAACTATTTTACGTGTTGATATGTTATATATTTTTCTTTTAATAACATCAATCTACACAATTATATTGATTGTTGATTATCCAACAAAAATTAATATTATGATATTTTTATCTATCATGTTGTTGATGACTTTCACACGTGAGCAGACTTTTTACTTTCTTCCTCTATATTTAATATATATCTTAATTAATAATTTTGATAAAAAAGTCTTTGTTGCGCTATCATTAATAATAATAGTTACAATTCCAAGTTTATTAATTGCAGATTCTAATCAAAAAAACTATGGTGTGTCTTCAAAATATCGTGATTTTCACTTAATTGTAAAGATGGCTCAATATGGATATCTCAATGAAAATATTATTAAAGGCTATGAAAATAAATTGAGTACAGATGCTCAAGGTTTATTGCATGAAATAAAACATGTTTATCAAACAAATATTTTACCACACAAAAGAAAGTCGTCTGTTAATTCTGAAGCTTATTCATATTACTTATTCAGACCAGATCAAGAAACTATAAGACAAAAATCTTTAATTACTGAATCAAATGTTGATGTAGATAAAATTCATAATCTGATAATTAATCAATTATCTCTACTTTTGTCTAAACAAAATTCAATTGATTTGCAGACTTTTGATAAAAAAATATCATCTTTAAAAAATAATCTCACCAAACAAAGGGAAAAAGAAATGTTGATGTTTATTAAATCTCTTATCATTCATCAATACTTAACCAAAACAGAAAAGGTTTTAGGAAATACAATGATGTGCAAAATCAATGATACAAACCAATATAAAATTAATTGTTTAATTGGAATAGTAAAATCAATAGTTAACAAAAAATATATTAAAAACAGATCAGATAATTGGTACTATACAAAAACTGCATTTCAATTCGCATTAATGCCAAATGATAATAATATTGGTTATTCTCAACATAATAAAATTAATAAAGTACAAGAAATTATATTGGCGATGCCAACCTTGTACCTTACACAGAGCACATTAACTACTACTTCAATAACAGGAAGAGTTCCTATTCCCGTTAATATTGGCAGTTCTCAGGATTTTTATAACAATAATATTATTCCATATATATTTATTGAAAAACCTTTTCAAAAATTATATAGAACACCTATAAATTTTTGGTATATCTTTGCCATATGGTCATTAATACTATCAATATTTTTTATGAAAAATATCAAAAAAAGAAATGCTCACATATTTATGGCTCTAGTTCCTCTGTATTATGGTTACTTTTTATCATTTGCAACATATGCAGAATTCATGCGATTAATGATTCCAATAATACCTTTTGTAATTTATAACTTTATGTGTGTTATTAAGTTTTTATGTGAATCATATCTACCAAAATATACAATAAAATCGTAGATTGCCGGAAGGAGGAATCGAACCACCGACCTTGACTTTACGAAAGTCCTGCTCTACCAACTGAGCTATTCCGGCATATTTAATATAAATCTGCTATTTGTAAATGCATAATTGATGACTATATATTATTATAGTTTTATAGACATGAATATATTTATAAATCAAGAAAAGAAATTTGTAGAAGAGAATACTAATTTAAACCTGTTACTCAAAAAGCTTAGAATTGAAGATAAATATTTAGCCATTGAAGTGAACTTAGAAATAATTCCAAAATCAAAATATTCACAATATATCATAAAAGAAAACGATAAAATTGAAATTATTAGAGCGGTTGGTGGTGGGTGATGAAAGATCATTTAATTATAAACCATAAAGAATATACATCCAGGTTAATAGTTGGTACTGGTAAATATAAAAATTTTGAAGAAACAAAGAATGCTATTGAAACTAGTGGCGCTCAAATGGTAACAGTTGCACTAAGAAGAGTTAATATTGGTCAAGAAAAAAATAAAGAAAATTTATTAGACTATATTGATCCAAAAAAATATACAATTTTACCAAACACTGCTGGATGTTATAACGCAGTTGATGCTATAAGAGTTTGCAAATTGTCTGAAGAGTTATTAGGTGGCGAAAAACTAGTAAAACTTGAAGTATTAGGTGATCAAAAAACATTATACCCTAATGTACAAGAAACTCTAAAAGCAGCAGAAATCTTAGTTAAAGATAATTTTAAAGTGATGGTATATACAACAGATGATCCAATTGTAGCAAAAGAATTAGAAAATATTGGATGTATCAGTGTCATGCCTTTAGGTTCCGCGATAGGATCTGGTTTAGGGATTCTTAATGAATATAACATTTCAGCAATAATAGATCAGGCACAAATACCTATAATAGTTGATGCAGGTGTTGGTACGCCGAGTGATGCAACTATTGCCATGGAACTAGGTTGTGACGCTATACTTATGAATACAGCAATAGCTTGTGCTGACAATCCAGTCTTAATGGCCAGTGCCATGAAAAAGGCTGTTGTAGCAGGAAGAGAAGGATATCTAGCTGGTAGGATTTCAAAAAAAGCATTTGCATCTGCATCCTCGCCATCAGAAGGAAATTTCTTATATAATGCAAACAAAAAAAAGACCTAAGTATTATAAAAGCTTTCGAAAAAGAAAAGTAGAAAATGAAATAACTGATACGAGTTCATATCTAACAAAAGTAAAACAAATTATACAAAAGAAAAATGATATAAATATAGAGATTGGTTTTGGAGATGGCGAATCAGTTATATACATGGCCAATAAAAAGAAGTTTGAAAAGTTTATCGCTATTGAATCATATACAAAAGGGATATCTAGAATAGTAAATATAATAAATAAAGAAAAAATTAATAATATTATACCTTTATATGGAGATGCTATAGAATACTTCGAAAATATTTTTAAAGAGAAAAGTATTAGCAAAATTTTTATATTTTTTCCAGATCCATGGCCTAAACAAAAACATAGAAAAAGAAGAATTATAAATGAATATTCTGTTGATTTGCTATTTAGTAAATTGAAAAAAGATGGAATTCTCCAATTCTCAACTGATAATATGCATTATGCTTATTCAGTTAAAAAATTATTTTCACAGTATTTAAAAAGACAAATTAACTTTTGTAATCATAGAGGGTTTAGGCCTATAACAAAATATGAACGTAAAAGTATTTCTTCAAAAAATCTAATTTTTGATTTAATTATTAATGCTTAAGTGTCATGAGTGATTTTTTTATCAAAAATAAATGACAATATGAAACCGAAAATAATACCTGTCCAAATATGCGTATGTACTCCTGTGAGAATTTCTAAAGATAATATAGGAAAGATCAATGTACTTAGAAATGTTAGCCAAACTATTGTTCCTTTTGTTTTATCATCTTGATAGATTTGATACATTTTTTCTATCCTAATCAATGGTAAAACAGCGAAAATAACCACAACTCCCAGTGTTGCTTTCGGTAGATTATAAAGCAATGGAGTTGCATATAACAAAGTTAAGCCAACGATGATGGTTGTTATAATTGATGAAAATCCAGAATAAGCCCCAGCTAACTCATTAACTGCAGATCTGGAAAATGATCCAGAGACAGGGAAACTACCTGAAAGGCCTGATGATACATTAGCAATACCTTGCCCAAATAATTCTTGGTTTGTCTGTACTGGAGATGGGTTTTTAAATAGTTCAACACCTTTATCATCTTTTTCTGGTTTTTTAATACTTAATGCTTTCGCTATAGCTATCGCTTCCATAAAACCAACAAGACTAATAATTATGGTATGCATTAAAAACATTGGTAACGAATAAAGCAACTGTGAGTATGATGGTATTGTTATCTGTGGTAGGCCGCTTGGTATATTTGCTACAATTGGTCCACTATATGCAAATATTGTCGAAATAATAATAGAAACTACTACAGCTGTAAAAACCGCTAAATTTTTAACAAAAAGTGATTTGCTATGATATTTCATAAAATAGAGGATTAGGAGTGAAAGTAATGATATTAAAATAGCGGATTGATGGATTGAATGTGTACTAATTATATTTACTATATTATCAAAATTAATTTTTGGTAGGGCAAATAATTTATGTAATTGTGTTAATGCAATAATTCCAGCTGCTGCAGATGTAAATCCTAATAGTACATGTTCAGGTACTCTATCAAAAAAATTTCCAGCTTTTATCAGAGCTAAAAATATTTGAAATAAACCAACAGATACAGCTAATAAGATAGCAAAATATATGTAAAGATTTTCTTGATTGCTAGATAAAGACATTACAGCAACTGATGTTAAAAGAGCTACCATCGCCACTGGTCCTGTCGCCAAATATCTTGAAGAACCAAAAATAGCAGCCAATGAAACTGGGATTAGAGATGCATACAATCCATACACTGGTGGTAAACTTGCTAATTCAGCATATGCCATAGACTGTGGAATAATTATCATTGCAATCGTTATTCCAGCAACTACGTCTCTCATTAGATATTTTTTGTGTATTAAAACTTCAGGAAGCCAAGTTATAAAATTAAAAAATAATGATTTAATGTATATTATAAAATTAATCTTTAACCCCTTTTATTTTTAGAGAATTTATGTGTAAAATTATAACATAATCGTATGTTGCTGTCTTGGGGTGGGCAATAATGCTATATAAAAAATTAGGAAAAACAAATCTAGAAGTTAGTCTATTGTGTTTGGGAACTATGAGCTTCGGTGAGCAGAATACAGAAATCGAAGCACACGATCAACTTGATTATGCTCTAGAACGAGGTATAAATTTAATTGATACTGCTGAAATGTATGCAATTCCACCTAGAAAAGAAACTTGTGGTTTAACAGAAAAATATATTGGCAGTTGGATTAAAAAATTTAAAAGAAGAGATAAATATTACATTGCCACTAAAGTTGCTGGTCCTGGAATGGATTATGTTAGAAAAGGTTCTAGGTTATCTAAAAAACAAATTATTGAAGCAGTTGATAACTCATTAAAAAGATTACAAACAGATTATATAGATCTATATCAAGTTCATTGGCCTGAAAGAAAATCTAATTATTTTGGAAGACTTGGTTATGTTCATGATAAAGACGATGATGGTGTGGCGATTACTGAAACGATGGAAGCATTGAATGAAATTGTTGATGCAGGCAAAGTGAGATACATAGGCGTCAGTAATGAAACACCTTGGGGTGTTATGGAATATTTGAGATTATCTGAAAAAAGCGATCAAGCTAGAATAGTAAGTATTCAAAATCCATATAGCCTGCTCAATCGAACGTATGAAGTTGGACTTGCTGAAATGTCTCATAGAGAGGATGTTGGGTTATTGGCATACTCTCCATTGGCTTTTGGTATTCTGACAGGAAAATATGAAAAAAACACACCAGCAAATTCTAGAATGGGGCTGTTTGGTGATTGGTTTACTAGATATAGTAATGATCAATGTAAGGAGGCAACCACAAAGTATATACAGCTTGCAAAAGAATTAAATATGAGCGCAACACATCTTGCTCTAGCTTTTGTAAATACAAGATCATTCATCACAAGTAATATCATTGGAGCAACAACTTTAGAACAACTTGAAGAAAATATTGATAGCATTGATATTAAAATTACTGATGAGATTAACGAAAAAATTAATGCTATCCATCAATCCATACCAAACCCTGCTCCTTAATTAAACATCTAACTTTTTATCCATCCAAACTTCTATTTCCATTTTCGAAGCGTTGATATCTGATACATTAATTAAATTTCCAATAAGCAGGTGTATCTGTCCAGAATATTTTAAAAAACTATGTCTAGGCCAGTACAATCCTGCATTATGTGTAACTGGAAGTATTGGTAATTGAAGTTTTTTGGACATAATAATTCCTCCTTGTTTGATCTCTGTTTTTGCATCAACTGCAACTCTAGTACCTTCTGGGAAAATAATAATAGAAAAACCATTATTATATAATTTATCTGTTTCAGTAATCATCTTTTTTATAGCACTAGAACCGTTTTCTCGATCAATCGATATATTTTTTAATAAAAATAAACACCACCCAAAAAAAGGAACATACATTAATTCTCTTTTAACAATAAAAATTGGTTTAGGGATGATTAGAAGAAAAAATATCGTCTCCCATGTTGACTGATGTTTAGAAAAGATTAAATTCTGCCTTTTTGTTAATTTTTCCAAACCATCTACTTTATATGATATACCACATATATATTTTAGTGATATTATTGATATCCATGCCCACAATTTGGCAATATATAATGCTGGCATATAACCAAATAATCTACAAAAGATGAGTAGAAATGATAATAAAATTGTTGTGGAAGCAAATATAATCCAAAATAATAATGCTTTTGTAAATAAATATAAATTATTTATCATTTTTAATTATATATTCCACTGCATCTAATAAATCATCAAACATCAAAACTTTTAATTTTTTTTCTTTCTCAATTTGTTGTCCATTTCCTGTTCTTACCCCAATTGGTATACATCCAGATTCAATCGAAGCAAAAAGATCTCGTGGCGTGTCCCCTATTGAATATGTAGATGATAAATTTATCTTCATTCTCTCAGCAACATCTAAAAACATTCCTGGATTAGGTTTTCGATTATAAGATTTGTTATTAGAGTCAGGACAATAAGAAAAAAGGCCAATATTTCCAGCATGATTATGAATAACATTGACCATTTTATTATAAATTTCAATGAAATTTTTATATGTAATAATTTTCTTTTTTATCCCTGCCTGATTAGAAATTACTATTATGAAATAATCATTTTCTGTTAGTATCTTAATTGCATCTAAACTTCTAGGTATAGGTATCCATTCATCAGCTGACTTAATATAATCATTTGAATCATAGTTGATAACCCCATCTCTGTCTAAAATAATATATTTCTGTTCTTTCACGTTTGAAAATATTTTTCAAAAAAAGTTACAACCTCTGTAATTTTTATTTGATCTTGTTTCATGGTATCTCTATTGCGTATAGTTACCATATTTTTCTCTAATGTCTCAAAATCAACTGTTATGCATAAAGGTGTACCAATCTCATCATGTTTTCTGTAGCTTTTACCAATATTACCAGTATTCTCAACTACAACCCTACCAATGCCAGTTTTTTGTAACTCTTTTTTTAATTTTATAGCGTTATTAACAATTTCATCATTATTTTTCTTCAAAGGAATTATTGCCGCTTTAACTGGAGAAAGATGTGATTTTAAAGATAACACTAATCTCTCTTTACCATCTTCAAGTTTTTCTATTTTGTATGCCTCATTAAGAATAGCTAAAATACCTCTATCTACACCTGCAGACGGTTCAATAACAAATGGTACTATCCAATTATTATTTTCATCTTGTATGGCTAATTTTGCATTAGATGTATTATTCTTATCAACATTTGCAGTAATATTGAGATCTTTTTGATTTTTTGTATGCGATCCTAAATCAAAATCAGTTCTATTAGCTATTCCCTCTAATTCTTCTAAACCATGAGGGAATTGATACATAATATCTGTTGTTGATTTTGAATAATGAGATAAATCTTTATCTGGCACATTAAAAATTTTCAAATTATCTTTTGATATCCCTTGTTTTATCCACCATTCCATGCGGGTTTTCACCCATTCTTTATACCACTTATCAGCTGAACTAGGTTCTACAAAAAACTCCAATTCCATTTGTTCGAATTCTCTTGTTCTGAAAATAAAATTTCTTGGAGTAATTTCATTTCTAAAGGCCTTACCAATTTGAGCTATACCAAATGGAAGAAATCTAGATGTTGAATCAACTATGTTTTTGAAATTAGTAAAAATCTGCTGGGCTGTCTCAGGTCTTAAATATGCGAAATTACTTCCATCATCTATTGGACCTATATTTGTTTTAAACATTAGATTAAATGGCCTAGGTTCAGTTAAATTGCTTGAACCACATGACGGGCATTTATTGTTCTCAATTTCTTCAGCTCGCCAACGTGATTTACAAGATTTGCAATCAATCATCGGATCAGAAAATGTATCTACATGACCAGAATGTTTTAAAACTTCATGGTGAGTCAATATAGAAGAGTCTAAACCTTCAATGTCATCCCTATCATAAACCATAGCTGCCCACCATGATTTTTTTAAGTTATTTTTAAGCTCAACACCTAATGGCCCATAATCATATAAACCTTGAAGGCCACCATAAATTTCATTTGATTGATATAAAATTCCTCTTCTTTTACAAAGGGATACCAAATCTTCCATACTATTTGCTGTCAATGGTCCTTCCTAATTATCTGTCATTGTTGATATAGACCATTATAAGACATTCTTCTAACTTAAATTAATAAAAGTTATAAATAGAATATTTTTCAATATGTCTTTTATTGGGTATTAATATGCTCTATAATAGTGCATATGCACTAATTTATGATAGTCAATGCCCTAAATTAATGCATTATCATAAAAAAAACCTCTATAATCATTGATTTATATGGGATATAGAGTGGCATGATAAATGCAAATGCATACATACATAACAAATTAAGTGAGGTTAAAAATGAGTGCAGAAGATATATTAAAGATTGTCAAAGAAAAGGAAGTAAAATTTATTGACTATCGTTTTACAAATACTCAGGGCAAAGAACAACATGTGACTGTTACGGCCAATGATAAAGGTATAAAAACAGATCTTAAGGAAGGGAAAATGTTCGATGGTTCTTCAATTGCAGGTTGGAAAGGAATTAATGAATCAGATATGATTTTACAACCAGATTCATCTACGGCCGTTATGGATCCTTTTTATGATGAGCCGACTTTGAATATTAGATGTAATGTGATTGAACCCACTGATGGAAAACCATATGAAAAATGTCCGCGATCTGTTGCAGAGAAAGCTGAAAAATATCTTCAAGATACTGGCTTTGCAGATACAGCATACTTTGGTCCTGAAAATGAATTCTTCATTTTTGATGATGTAAGGTTTGAAGATAAATTAGGTAGCTGCTTTTTCAGTGTAAGTTCTTCGGAATCTTCTTATAACAGTGGTAAAGAAATTGAAGAAGGAAATATGGGTCATAGGCCGCTTGTTAAGGGTGGTTACTTTCCAGTACCACCAGTTGATGCTTTGCAAGATTGTCGATCAGCTATGGTAACAACATTAGGTGAAATGGGCGTTCCTTGTGAAGTACATCATCATGAAGTAGCAACAGCTGGGCAAGGTGAAATTGGGGTTCAATTCAATACTCTTGTCAGAAAGGCTGATGAAGTACAAATCTATAAATATGTAGTTATGAATGTTGCTCATGCATATGGAAAAACTGCAACATTTATGCCTAAGCCTCTAGTTGGCGATAATGGAACTGGAATGCATGTACATCAAAGTCTTGCAAAAGATGGTAAAAACATTTTTGCCGGCAATAAATATGGGAAATTGTCACAAGAAGCACTGTGGTATATTGGCGGGATTATTCGTCATGCAAGGGCTTTAAATGCATTTACAAATGCATCTACCAATAGCTATAAAAGATTAATACCAGGGTTTGAAGCACCTGTCATATTAACTTATTCAGCTAAAAATAGATCTGCTTCTATTCGTATACCATACGTCATGAGTGATAAGGCAAGAAGGATTGAAGTTAGATTTCCAGATGCTACAGCAAATCCTTACTTTGCGTTTTCAGCTATGATGATGGCTGGCTTAGATGGTATTAAAAATAAAATGGACCCAGGAAAAGCACTTGATAAAGATTTGTTTGAATCTAAAGATGAAGATATAAAAATGGCACCAACAGTTGCTCCAAGTCTAGAAGTTGCATTGGATTCGCTCAATACAGATAGAGAGTTTCTTAAAATGGGCGATGTCTTTACGGATAAAACCATAGATGCATATATTGAACTTAAAATGGAGGAGGTACAAAGGCTCCGTCAATCAACTCATCCATGTGAGTTTGAAATGTATTATAGCTTATAAAAATAAAAAGGCTGCTCATTGTGAGTGGCCTTTTTGATGATGATTATATGAATACATATATAAATAAAAAAATAAATTTACCTGAAGAATACTATAAATTAAGTTATGAAATATTAGATAATCTTAGTACGGCGATTCTTATTCTTGATGATGGCTTTAATATTTTTTATAAAAATACATCAGCGTCGAGTCTTCTAGGCACTAGCAATAAAACATCAGATATATCCACACTAACTTGCGAAAGTTTAGATTTAATGAGTTATATCAAAAAAGTAAAAGATAATGAACAATCTATCATGTTGAGAGATTTAAAGTTCAAAAATTTTGATAGGTTAGAAAAAATTGTAGATTGTAATATTTCTAGCTATTTTAATAATGATAAAAATTTCATATTAGTAGAATTTAATGAAACCGATAGATTATATAATATATCACTAGATCAAAATTTAATTGACCAGCAAAAAGCTACTAGAGAAATGATAAAAGGTTTATCTCATGAGATAAAGAATCCTTTAGGTGGAATTATGGGGGCAGCTCAGTTACTAGACAAATCATTGGACGATCAAACTTTAACAAAATTTACAAATATAATTAAAAAAGAATCAGAAAGACTATTAAATCTTATAAACAGCATGGCGTCTCCATCACAATTATCAAAATCAGGATTTACAAATATACATGAAATAACAGAACATGTTATTGAGTTATTCAATTATGATCCAGATACCACCAATATAGAATTTGTAAAAGATTATGATCCTAGTATTCCTCAACTATATATTGACAAAAATCAAATAATACAAGCAATAATAAATATAGTTAAAAATGCTATACATGCATCAAATAAATCTGGGAAAATATTATTAAGAACAAGAACAGAACTGAAATATACAATAGGCAACACTAAGTATGATTTAGTGGTAAAAATTGAGATTGTTGATAATGGTATAGGAATTCCTGAAGAAAAACTAAAAGAAATCTTTTATCCAATGGTAACCACAAAAAATGATGGAATGGGTTTGGGGTTAACTATTGCTCAATCACTTATTATGCAAAATAATGGCCTAATTGAATGTAGTAGTAAAAATGGTGAAACTATTTTCTCAATTATTTTACCTTGGGGTGTACAAAAAAAATGAAATCAAATTTATGGATTGTTGACGATGAAGAAAGCATAAGAACTATATGCACAAGTGCCTTAGAAGATATTTTTTCAATAGAAACATTTAAAAATGGCTCTGAAGCTGTTCTAGCTTTAAATAATAACAAACCTGATTTAATAATAACGGATATTAAAATGCCTGGAATGTCAGGAATAGAGTTACTACAAAAAGTATCAAATAAATATCCTAACTTACCTACTATTGTGATTACTGCGCACTCAGATATAGACAATGCTTTATCTGCATACAAAGGTGGAGCTTTTGAATATCTACCAAAACCATTTGATGTTGATACAATTAGAAACCTTGCTGAAAAGGCTATTAAAAATAATAATCTCAATATTAAAAATATAAACAAACAAGAAGCTTTTGATACTAGAATTATAGGAAAAGCCAAATCACTACAGAATGTTTTCAGGGCTATTGGAAAAATTTCAAAAACAGAAATAAGTGTCCTTATAAAAGGAGAATCTGGAACTGGCAAAGAACTTGTTGCTAGATCTATTCATCAAAATAGTCCCCGCTCAAAAAATCCTTTTATAGCAATTAATGTAGCTGCTATTCCACATGATCTTTTAGAATCAGAATTATTTGGACATGAAAAAGGTTCATTTACAGGAGCACAAACACAAAGAATTGGCAGATTTGAGCAAGCTAGAGGAGGTACATTATTTTTGGATGAAATTGGTGATATGCATACAGAACTTCAAACTAGACTGTTGAGAGTACTTTCTAGCCAAGAATTTTATAGAGTAGGAGGGCATAATCCATTAAAATCTGATGTTAGAATAATTGCCGCTACTAATCAATCCATTGAAGAATTAATTAAAAAATCTAAATTTAGAGAAGATCTCTATCACAGACTCAATGTATTCAAGATTGATTTACCTCCATTAAGAGAAAGAACAGAAGATATAGAAATTCTTATTAATCATTTTTTACAAAGATCAGCAAATGAATTAAATATTGATAAAAAAACTATAGATAAAATATCTTTAGAATATTTAAAAAATTTTCATTGGCCAGGTAATATCAGACAACTTGAAAACTTGTGTAGATACTTGACTGTTATGTGCCCATCATCTGCGATAACTATGGATGACATACCTGCAGATATTACAACAAGCATATCCATTGACAAGAACACTGATGGAGATTGGAAATCATACTTAAAGAATCATATAAGAGATAATATTAAACAAGATCCCAACTTACTAAAAAAACTCAACAATGAATTAGAAAAAATTATGATTGATGAATCTTTAAATGCGACTGGTGGTGTAAAAATAGAAGCAGCTAAATTATTAGGTTGGGGTAGAAATACACTTGCAAGAAAAGCAAAAGATTAACCATCTAGTAAAAATTTCATTTCGTTTGATGGTGCTGAATTTTCATAGAGAATGCGATAAGCACTATTTACTATTGGGCCAGATTTAAAAAAATTTTTATTCATATACAATGTTTTTGTGCATAAATAGCCTTCTACAGTTCCTAACTTAAATAAAATGTCATTAATAGAATTATTTCTTGCCAAAAGACTACCAAAAGTTCTATTTCTAGAAGTATCATTTAAGCAAGTTAATGCAAGATCTCCATGACAAGCTGGTGAATCAATAGTTTGAGAACGTATATTAGAGTCTACTTTATATCTTTCATCTAAATTTTCTATATGGCCAGAAATATTAATAATTTCATCTTTGCCATATTTCATTAAGTTTTCAATTACAGCTTTTTTAGAATAATTTTCAGACAATATACCTGCTAAAATTGCACAGATATTCTTTATGATTGCTGAAATCTGAACTCCAATTATATCGCTAGTAACTACAAGTTTAAAATAATCTGATTGTATAGAATTAATAAATTGTGTACTCTCATTGATATTTGTAGAAGCCAAACTTACTTGAATTTCTTTATTATCAATCAGATCTGATGCAAAACTAGGACCTGAAATCATGCATTTAGTTATACTTGGTGAAATTTCATTATCTAATATTTGATGAAAAAGTAGTCCTGAATTGTGATCTATTCCTTTTGTAATCCATGAAATAAAATTAGATTTTGAAAAATATTCTTTATAATTTCTAACTATACTTAAAAAACCTGAACTAGAACATGCAATTAAATTTATATGATTATCAGAACATGTAAGTTGATTAATGTCATCATTTAATTCTAAAACATTGATGTCTTGGTGTAAGTTAAATGATTTAAGAAAAGAAGATTTATTCCTGACAAAAACATCTACTTTATTGGTATTTTGATAAAGATGTTCGGCAATAGCAGAGCCCCATTCTCCAGCTCCAAAAATTCTATAATGAGACTTCATTTTTCCTTTCTTTTTAAAAGTTCTTGATGATAGAGTGAAGCAAAATCAATCGGGGATAAAAATAAAGGCGGAAAACCACCTTTTTCAACAAGATTAGGTATATTTTCTCTAGCGTATGGATATAAAATTTCTAAGCAGTTTATATTTAAAAATCTATTTCTAATTTCATCTGTAGCGTTTTCAATCTCAAATATTCCTGCTTGTTTAACCTCTGCCATATATACAACGAAATCGGTAGTTTCCGCTTTTACATTTACATCAAGCATAATTTCGTATGCTTTATCATTTATCTTGTTTATATCACTATTTAAATTAAATCCTACTTTAGGAGTAATATTCATGTCTTCAAAAATTTTAGGCGCTTTTGGTGATTCAAATGAAACATCCTTAGTAAAAATCTTTTTTATCGTAAATGTAAATTTATCTTCACTCATTTTTTGTTGTCACCTACTAGTGGCATATTATGTTCTATCCAAGATTGTAACCCACCTTCCAAATAATAGACGCTGTTATAACCCTCTTTTACAAATTTTTTGGCAGCAGTTATTGCTTCTGGCTCTGTTGTTGAGTATGCAATTATAGGATTATTTTTATCGATTTTTTTATCACTTATTTCTTCTAAGTTAACATTCATAGAATCAATGATATGTCCTTTTAAAAATTCATCTTTCGACCTGAGATCAATCAGTGTAATTTTTGATTGATTAATCATCTTTGTTAATTCCTGGTGAGATAAAGATTTATATTGCTTAGTGATATTATTAACTTCTAAAGTTAATATCATAGATAAAAGTATTATAAAGACTATAAATAAAATTATATGATTCGAGAAAAACTCTATTAATTGATACATTTTAAAAATTAATTATTTATGTGATGAACAAAATACTTCTCTCATCATTTCAATGAGCTGTAATGTTTTGATATCGCTTACCTTATAAAAAACTTTATTCGCTGATTTCCTTGCAGAAAGTATACCTTTGTCACGTAATATAGCTAAATGCTGTGATATATTACTCTGTGATGTTCCTACATTATCAACTATATCTTGAACGCTAAACTCCCCTTCACCTAATTTACATAATATCATCAATCTGAGCGGATGTGACATAGCTTTCAGTGATCTAGATGCAAGTTCAACATCAGCCTGTATTTGTTCTTCGGCAGACATTTCTTGTGAATTAATTTTTGCGTTTTCAGATTCCATAAATTATATATTATTATATACCTATATTAGACAAAACTAATAAGATAATAAAGAAATAAAATGTTATATTTAATATGACTTAGAAAATGCAATGAATAAGCTAATAAAATATATATCTTCCTTTGCAATTATCATATTCCTATCTCTGATGATGAACCATAATTATGTTCATGCTGAGAAAAACGATGAGATTCCAGCTGACAAAATAAGACAATTTGTAGACATATTTCAGAAAATTAAAAAACAATATGTTGATGATGTGGATGATCAAACATTATTCAATCATGCAATTAAAGGAATGGTGACTGGACTAGATCCTCACTCTACATACATGTCAGGGGATGAATATGAAGAATTAAAAATTGGTACAACGGGTAAATTTGGGGGGATAGGTATTGAAATTACAATGGAGGATGGTTTAGTCAAGATAGTTGCTCCAATTGATGATACACCAGGCAGCAGAGCTGGTCTAAAGTCGGGTGATTTTGTAATAGAGGTAGATAATGTATCTTTAAGAAATAAATCAATAAATGAAGCAGTAAAATTAATGAGAGGCGATCCTGGAACAAAAGTGGATATTAAAATATTAAGAAAAGGATTAAACGATCCATTAGAAATTTCCATAACTCGGGAAATTATCATATCAAAAGGTATAAAATCAGAAATTTTTGATAATAATATTGGTTATATACGTCTTGCAAGTTTTCAATCTAATTCCACTAATGATATTGAAAAAGAAGTAGTTAAATTAAAAAAACAAACTAAAAATGAACTTACAGGACTAATTCTAGATTTAAGAAATAATCCCGGAGGAGTACTGGGCGCAGCTGTAGGAATATCAGATTTGTTTCTTAAAAAGGGAAAAATAGTTTATACGAAGGGAAGAACAGCTACATCAGATCTAGAATATTATGCAACACCACAAGATATTTTGGAGGCATTGCCTATTTTAGTGATGATCAATGGAGGTTCAGCATCAGCATCTGAAATAGTAGCTGGTGCATTACAAGATAATGGACGAGCAACTGTAGTGGGTACTAAATCGTTTGGTAAAGCATCAGTACAAACTATACAAGAATTATATGACGGTTCAGCATTAAAATTAACCACAGCAAAGTATTATACTCCAAATGGCAGAGATATTCATAAAGAGGGAATTAAACCAGATATTATTTTAAACAAAGAAGACAATGATAAAAAAAATATTGAAACTTCAAAACTCAAAGAACCTTATGATAAAGATCAAGAATTATTACAAACGATAGAATTGATGGAAAAAATTGCTATATCTAATCACAAAATTTTTATTAATGACTCTATAAGTAGAAATTGAAAAAAATTAATTTTTTTTTAGTATTATTTTTAATATTATTTGTATTTAGTGGATGCTCGCCTAAAAAAATAAACCCCTGCAATACTAGCAACAAAATAGCTGATAAAATTTATAATGACTATAAGAATAAAATCGTTTGTTTCAAAACAATAGATAGTTATGATTTAGACTATCTAAATAGTAAAGATTTAATTATATTTGGACACCTAACATATCCAAAGATAAAAAAAGAAACTTATAATGCAATTATATTATCTCATGGATCTGGTGGCATCAGACGTTATCACGAAAAATATGTCAATTTATTAAACGACAACGGTTATGTTGTATTTCAGATTGATCACTACACAGCAAGAAATATTAAATACGATAAAACATTTTCAAAAGTTTCAGGTATTACTTTTATGAATGATTCATTCAAAGCTTTAAAATTATTAAAAACAAATCCAGCTATAAACAAAATAGCTTACATAGGTTGGTCCCAAGGAGGTGTTGGGCCGATTTTATCTCATTTCAAACCTATTACGGCTGCTGTAAATAATGATGAAGATATATTTGATGCATCCATTGCCATTTATCCCTACTGTGGATTTACTTTCCCTGATAATACACCAACTCATACACCATTATTAATGATTACAGGTAATGCAGATGAACTAACTCCTGAGCGAGCATGCAGAAATTTATTTTCAAAGTTTTTTAAAAATAAGAATAAAATTTTTCATACATCCTTACCCAATGCTCATCATGGATTTGATAATCCATTTTTATATTTTGGTTTTACTTTTGAAAAATTACCAAGTTTAAATATAATTAATAAAAATTGTACATTAACAATTTCTAATGCAGGGAAAATTATAACTTTGAATAATGAAGAAGTCACTACTCCTAAGGCTAGTGAAAAATTTCTACATCGATGTTCTGCGAAAGGGGTTACAGTGAAATACAATGCCCAGGCTACTAAAAAATCACAAAATATTATTTTAAATTTTTTATCAAGAGTTTTTAAATAATGCACGTAGGCTCACAAGCACAACCATGCCGCTACTACACATACCGGAAGTATCTCTATAACTTCTTTTTTTAGAATTTTAGTATCTTAAACCGAAAAGGATCATAACCAACACCAACACAACAGTCAGTGCGACAACAGCTCCAATGATCATAAGTACTAGTAATAAGTCTCCCATATCCCTTTAACCTCTCTATATAAATACTGTTCTGTTATCTAAACCATACAATAATCAATGATTTCGGTCAATATGGAACTTTAAGTATAATTATGTAAGTTGCTATCATGTTCATAAAATAGTAATTTAAAGAGAGTTTTATGATGTTAGTTAAAAAATTCGCAATAAATCCGATTAAAAAATTAGCTTTTAATATTTTAAAAAAGAGAAGAGAGGTATTTCCTAAAATTCTAAGTATAGAATTTACTAGCGCATGTAATGCAAAATGTATAATGTGTCCTCAACCTGAAATGGATAGGAAGAAAGAAAATATGTCAAATGACATACTTGAAAAAATAGTTGAAGATTGTAAAGGCAAACCTTTAAAAAAAATCAATTTGTTCTGGATGGGAGATTCAACCGTAGATAAAAATATGATTGAAAAAACTAGAATAATCAGAAAACACCTTCCTAAAGTGAAATTATATCTATCTACAAATGCACAATTACTAACTGAAGAAAAATCTAAAATAATTTTAGATGAAGATCTGCTAGATGTTATAAATTTTGACATAGATGGTTTTACAAAAATGACTTTCGAAACTGTGAGAGTAAAATTAAATTTTGACAAAGTATTACATAATGTAAAATTCTTCTTAAATTATAAACGAAATAATAATATTAGACTTCCTGAGACAAGAGTAACTATCATTGATATGCAACCAACTAAACATGAAATAGAAAAATTTATAAAATATTGGACACCTAAAGTTGATAAAGTTGATGTAAATCACTATAACACTTGGCTAGGCACTCAAGATGAAAAAAATTATGATGGGGGTCATGTAAATGAAGAACATAAAGATAAAAGAAAAGAAAGTTTAGAAGAAAAATTTACATTTGCATGTTCACACCCTTGGGAAGAGATGGTAATAGGTGCTGATGGTAGAGTTGGACTGTGTTGTCTAGATTATGAACTTAAAGAACAAATCGGTGATGTAAGTAATGAAACTTTACAAGATATTTGGCGAGGTAAAAAAATTAACGCTTATCGCAAAAAACAATTAAATTTAGAGTATGATACTATAGAAGCCTGTAAAGATTGTAATGCACATACCTTTCAAAAAAACAAAACATGGGCAGTATTGCAGAAATTCTAAAAAAAAATATTAAAGTTATTCCAAACTTTCCTAAAAAAGGGATAATGTTTCAAGACATTTTTTCGTTGATAGGAAAGCCTAGAGTCTTCTCCAAGATTATTTTAGAAATATCTAAATACATAAAAAGAAATAAAATAAAAAAAATCGTTGGAATAGATGCAAGGGGGTTTATCTTTGGGGCAACTCTAGCTTACAAACATAATATACCATTTGTACCTGTTAGAAAAAAAGGTAAATTACCTGGATTAGTTTACAAAAAAAAATATAAATTAGAATATGGTTATGATGAATTAGAAATACAGAAAGAAACAATAAATAAAAAAGATAAAGTATTAATTATTGATGATTTAATTGCGACAGGTGGAACTGCTTCAGCTACAGCACATCTGATAAGAAAAACATCTGATGTTAATCCCCATTTTTTCTTCGTAATAGATCTTTATAATCTTGGTGGTTCGCTTAAATTAAAAAAATCTGGATACAAAGTTACAAGTTTAATTTCAACAGAAGGTTAATATGAATAAATTAGCAATAATTGGTGGAAGTGGATTATATAAAATTGACGGTTTAGAAAAAATATCTGAGAAAGATATCTCAACACCTTGGGGTAAACCTTCAGATAAAATAAATGTTTTTAAATTAGATGATAAAGAAATTCTATTCTTACCAAGACATGGCTTAAATCATACTATTTCTCCCACACATATTAATTATCGTGCAAACGTGGATGCGCTAAAACAACTTGGTGCAACAGATATTATATCGGTTTCTGCTGTAGGTTCTTTGAAAGATAATATGAAGCCAGGAGATTTTGTTTTGGTTGATCAATTCATAGATAGAACATTTGCAAGAAATAAAAGTTTCTTTGGAGATGGCATAGTTGCCCACGTCTCTATGGCAAAACCAACAAGCGAAGGGTTAGCTGATGCTTGTGAGTCATCACTCAAAGAATTGAACATGGAGTATCATCGTGGTGGCACTTATTTAGTTATGGAAGGCCCCCAATTTTCTACTCTGGCAGAATCTAATATGTATAAATTATGGAATGCAGATATTATTGGAATGACGAATATGCCAGAGGCTAAATTGGCTAGAGAAGCAGAAATAAGATATATGACTGTTGCTATGGTCACCGATTATGATTGTTGGCACCCAAATCATGAACATGTAGAAGTACAAATGATAATCGACACATTAAATAAAAATGCGGATAATGCAAAAAATATGATCAAATCAGTTATAAAAAACTTTGAAAACTTTATAAAAGAGGATGACCCTGCCAACAATTGTCTTGATACTGCCATAATTACAGATCTTAAAAAAGTTGATAATGAATCAAAAAAGAAACTTAAAAATATACTAAATAGAGTTTTAAAATGAAAGTTAATGGAAAAACATATAAAACTATTTGGTATGATGAAAAAGAAAGAACAATAAACATAATAGATCAGACAAAGCTTCCACATAATTTTGTAGTAAAAAAAATATCTAGTCTTGATGAAATTATATATGCCATTAAAAATATGGAAGTTAGAGGAGCTCCCTTATTAGGAGGTGCAGCGGCATATGGAATGTGTTTAGCTATAAAGAAGAATTCTACTGATGAAATTATTGATGATGCGGCAAAAAAATTAATAAATTCAAGACCAACCGCAATAAATATTTCATGGGCTGTTGAAAAAATAAAATCTGAACTAGCAGAAGTATCTAATGAACAAAAATTTTCACACGGTATTAAGGTAGCAAATAAAATATGTGATGATGATATTGCATCTTGTCAGTCAATAGGGTCTTATGGTTATGAATTAATAAAAGATATTTCTGATAATAAAAAAAATAAATCTCTAAATATTCTAACTCACTGTAATGCAGGTTGGCTTGCAACTATAGATTGGGGTACTGCTACTGCGCCTATATATTATGCCAATAAAAGGGGTTTAAATTTACATGTATGGGTTGATGAAACTAGACCAAGAAACCAAGGTTCTTCATTAACATCGTATGAATTCAATCATGAAAATATAGCTAACACAATAATTACAGATAATGCAGGTGGGCTTTTAATGCAACAAGGACAAATAGATCTTTGTATAACTGGTGCTGATAGAATAATAAGTGATGGTTCTGTTATAAATAAGATAGGAACATATTTAAAGGCATTAGCAGCTCATGCAAATAATATTCCTTTTTATGTTGCAGTGCCAACTAGTAGCATAGATTGGGATACAAATAATGCAAATGAGGTTCCTATAGAAGAGAGAAGTGGTGATGAACTATCAAATATCACCGGCGTGGATAATAAGGGTGAAATCAAAAAAATAAGAATTTATCCAAAAGAAAGCTCAACATTAAATCCAGCCTTTGACATAACCCCCGGTAAATTAGTAACAGGAATAATCACCGAAAAAGGAGTATTTAATGCAAGTGAACAAGGACTTAAACAATTAAAAACTATCTCATAGAAGCTGCAATATTACCACCATCTACTGTTAGTATTGCACCTGTTGTTTTCTGTGAGAGCGCTAAATGTAAAAAAGCATTTGCAACATCTTTGCTTGTTACTTCATCATGTAAAAGATTGCCTTTCATGTAATCTGTAATTGTGACTGATCTAGCCTTAGCTCTAGCTTTTATCATTTTTTTATTTAAAAGTCCGCTTTGTATTCTATCAGCATTGACTCCATTCGATCTAATGCCATTTGAACCATAGTCCAGTGCATATTGTTTGCATAAGCTCAATAAGGCAGCCTTTGGAAGTCCATAAGGACCAAAATTCTTACCAGGATTTACAGATTGCTTAGAAATATTAAATAAAAGACAACCTTTATTATTTTGTTTGAGCATAATTTTTGTAGCCTGTGATGCGCAGTTTTGATGAGAAAAAAAATTGTTCTCAAAACTTTTTCTTAATAGTTTTTCATCTATTTCTGCAATAGCTCCTGTATCAGCTGAACCCGCATTCGAAATTAAAATATCAATACCGCCCAATCTTCCACAAATAATTTCAAAAGCTTTAGTAACTGACTTTTTGTTAGTTACATCACATTCTATACATAAATCATTTATTTTCTTTTTCAAGGTATTTATTTTTTTAACGTCTTTATCTAAAAGAACAACTTCTGCTCCTTGAGATTTAAATAGTTTATATGTTTCATAACCAATAACGCCACAAGCTCCTGTTATAACAACAACGTTGCCTTGCAATGGCAATGATGTCTTTTTTATCTTTGCTTGTTCTAACGACCAATATTCAACATCAAATAAATCTTTCTCCGCGATAGGTCTATATTGGCTTGTTTCTTCAACTGATGTAATGACTTTAGCATTGGCTTCTGCTAAATCACCTGCAACAATACAATCTTTCATACTTTTACCAACACTAAATAAACCCATATCTTGTACATAAATTAATCTTGGTAATGTGTCTAACATAATTTTCTTACCTTTCGACTTTGATTTGTTACGTTTAAAGTATTGAATATACTTTTTTTTATAATCAGTAAATAATTTTTTTAAGTTATTCAAATTATCTAAATCTTTATTTTCTATAATTAGCGGAAATGGTTTGATGCGTATCACATGATCTGGCGTGATAGTTCCTTTTGTTGAATAATTTTTAACATTTTTCCCATTCATAAAATAGTCTAATTCTTTATTTTTTCTAAAATTGATTATAAATTTATCATTAGAATTTTTGTCTGAGAGAAGGCCGCGTAAAATAGGCGCTATATGATAAGACTTTATATTTTTATTTCTATTTGTAATTTGTCTTATTTTTTTATGTTTTAATTTTTTTATTGCTACCTCAGCTTCAGTAACATATTTAATCATCAAACTGTACGCATCTTTTGCATTATCACTAAAAGTAAATATGCCGTGTTTTAATAAAATAAGACAATTGATGTTAGGATTTTTTTCATACACTTCTTGAACTTTTTTTGCCAACATAAACCCGGGCATAACATATGGAACTATAGCTACTTTAGAATTAAAGATTTTTTTGCAAAGTTTTAATCCATCTGGCCTGTCTGTAATATCTAAAATAGGATTGGCGTGTGTGTGATCTACATATTTTAAAGGTAAAAATGCGTGTAAAAAGGTTTCTACAGAAGGATTTGGTGAGTTCACATCAAGTAAATGTCTTTTCTGATAATTGACCATTTGCTCATCCGTTAAGTGTCTTTTTTTCTTTAAATTTAAAAGTGGTTTTAATTTTACTGCAGGAAGGCCTTGTGGCTCAATATCTGCCATATCCCATCCACTTCCTTTAACACATAAAACATCGTATGATTTGCCATCTAAATCGGGTAGCTTAGTTTTTACAGACGTATTGCCACCCCCGTGAATAACTAAATCAGGATTTCTTCCAAGTAATCTTGACGTATAAACACGTAAGGCAACATCTTTCTTATATCCTAATTTTTTATATTTTTTTATATATGTTTGTGCAGTACTTTCTGACCAGTTATTTTTCATATTGGTAATATATCATAGACATATCCTCTGAGATAGACTTCTTGTTTGCTATAATTTATTTATGAAAGTTTTTATTATTTGGTTGATCGGTGTAATTTTATGGAACTATGGTTACCCTGTAGCTTCACCTTTAGCTGATGTTCTAATGTCTGTTGTTTTATTTTTTATGAGCTATTTTTTAAAACTTTATATTTTTAAAACTACTTCTGATTAATTCTAGAGCATTACTCCATTAGTAATGTATGTAATTGTTGGCATATTAATAAGAGCCATGAGAATTGGTGATGTTAAAATTCCTAAAGCAGCAAAAATAATTCCTATGATTCCAGCTGTATAATCTTCGTTGGCTATAGCAAGAATTCCTAGAATCACTGCTAACGGGCTTAAGATAAAAGATAAAATAAAGATGCCAATAAACCCAAATACTAAACTTAGCACCCCATATGGTTGAGTATTTTTAATAATTATTTGTGGTTCTTTATTATCCATTATTCCACTGTGACTGATTTGTTTTGTTTTAACATGCGTTTTGCACCCCAATGTTTATAAGGATTATTCATCTTCCAAACGTCCATCATATTCTCTAATAATAT
>PBCF01000004.1 GCA_002716945.1 Gammaproteobacteria bacterium
CTATCTCCAACTACTGTTGTTTTTTTAAGGTATTTAATTGCATCTATTTTGTTTTTATTTTCAGGTGGAATACCTCAAAGGGAGATTATCAAGCCTGGAATATTAATGGGTATTTTTTTATGGATAGGATACATAACTCAAACTCAAGGACTTCTTACAACATCTACAATTAACTCAGGAATAGTAACTGGTTTTTACATTGTGCTTACACCTATTTTTTCAAAATTAATTAATAAATCAGAGATACAAAGAAAAAACTATATTGCTTCTTTAACTGGATTCTTCGGGATTTTTCTAATCGCTTCAAATGATATAGATCAATTATTTGGAAACTTGTTTACTTTAATTTGCGCTTCAGGGTATGCATTACACATCGTAATGGTTGAAAGATACATAAAAGGAAAAAATATCTCACAGTTAATGTTTATCCAATCAATGTTAGGTGCAACCTTATGTCTACCATTTTTAAGATATAATGAAATACCAAACAGCTTAGAATTTATATTACCTATATTGTTTTTAGGATTTATAGTAAATTTTTGTGCATTCTACCTACAGCTATTTGGTCAAAGAGTAATTAATGCTTCTACTGCATCTTTGCTTTTTGGGCTAGAAGGTGTTTTTGCACTTTTGATTGGTGTATTTTATGTTGAAGAAATATTAAATATAACTAATTGGATAGGTGTAGGAATTGTTTTATTTTCAATTTATTATGTAATCAAAGAATAGTATCTGTCTTTTGATACTTATTTATAAAAAGCATTATTAACCGAAGTAACAAAACCAATAGAAAGAAAGATCCTATTAAGAAAACTAAAAGTTTTGGACCTTCAGTTATTGGTATAACACAAGTTGATATATCGCCACAAACACCAAAAAAATTACCACCATTTGAGAGGTCATAAATCAAAAATAGCGGAAATCCTAAAATTAAAATAATAGAAACCAGTATTAAAAAAACTATAACTCTTAATAAAAACATATTTTTTTTATTTTAATATAGTTACATAAATGAAAGTAAAATTAATAAGTTATTCAACACCTACAGAAGAGATTTCTAGTGAAGGTATTGGTGATGCTCAAGAATTAGTTGCATTTTGCGCAAGAGTTTCTAATCCATCAAATCAATTAAATACTGAAACTAGTGAAAAACTTATAAAATATTTAATCAAAAATGCACATTGGTCTCCTCTTGAAATGGTTAGCGCATGCCTAGAAATTGAAACAACAAGAGATATCGCTAGACAAATATTAAGACACAGATCATTTAGTTTCCAAGAATTTAGTCAAAGGTACGCAAATCCAGTAAAAGACTTAGAATTTGTAACTAGGGAAGCAAGATTACAAGATCCAAAAAATAGACAAAATTCAATTGAAACTAAAGATTCAGAAATTATTAACAGATGGAATGAAAAACAAGAAGAAGTAATTGATCTAGCAGTTAATGCCTATAACTGGGCAATAGAATCTGGAATTGCTAAAGAACAAGCGAGATCTGTATTACCAGAAGGAAATACAATTAGTAGGCTTTACATGAACGGAACCCTAAGA
Organism: Gammaproteobacteria bacterium; assembly: GCA_002716945.1. Taxonomy (GTDB): domain Bacteria; phylum Pseudomonadota; class Gammaproteobacteria. Next base: position 1,552 of record PBCF01000004.1, read on the forward strand.
AGCTGGATCCATTATATCCAATTAAGAGCGGCTAATGGGACACAGAGAGAACACATGGAGATTGCTAAGGCTTGTGCTGAAGTAATTAATACTATTTTCCCAATGGGTGAAAATTTAAATTAGCTATCCAACTTGTATTTAAATATTAAATAATCGTTTGTAATTTCGTATTCAGATTCAGCAATCATCATATAATCTTGATAATCTTCTTCTGCTTGTTTTATAAATGCCATTCGCTCTTCTCCTCCAATTGGAGGCATGGCTCTATTTTTAACTGCTTCTGCTCTTTTTTCATATCTTTTCTGAAATTCATTAACATTAAAAGTCATACTTAGATTTTAATTAACTTGAAAGTAAAGTATTTATTTCATTACGTAATTTTGTAGTTTTCTTAATCTTTATTGATTTCAGTTCTAATAATTTTGATCCCTCAGGTGAATTAACTTCCAGTTCTACTTTTGAATTTCCTGGATGTTTTTGTAATAATTCTTTTAGTAATACTAAATTATTTTTGTCTAAATCATTTTCGGATACAGTTATTCTTAAAGGGCTTGAATCTAAATCAATAATCATTTTTGAAGGTTCAATTAGCTCTATATCTCTAGCTCTTATAATATTTTCAGATCCACCTACATATGTACCGGTTACTTTAATGTAAGCTTCACCATCAAATGATGAATTGTATTTTTCTACTAATTTATTAAACAGTAATACTCCAACGGATCCTGTTGTTTCTTGTAAGTCGAATTGGATCCAAGGATTTCCTCTTCTTGAAACTCTCTTTTGAACATTAGATACTAATCCAGCAATTACTACATTAACCTCTTCATCTTCTGGATAGTCTAATAATTCTAATATTGAGTGAGATGAATCAGATCTTAAAACTTCTCCGTACCCTTCAAGAGGGTCTTCACTTACAAAAAACCCTAACATTTCTCTTTCTCTATCTAATAATTCTTTTTTATCCCATTCAATATTTTTAATTTTTGTTTTATTTTGCATATTTTCGTCAACATCAAACAATGATGCTTGGGAATTGTTACCATTTTTTCTTAAATCCTTTGCATCTTCAATCAGATCAATGATAGATTCATAAACACCTCTTCTAGGATATCCAAATTTATCAAAGGCACCTCCTTGTATCATTGCTTCTATCCCACGCTTATTAAGTGATCTTGAATCTATCCTTGAAAGAAATTCCTCAATTGATTCAAATTTCCCTTTTTTTCTTTCTTCGATTATTTTTGCAGCGGTTATATCTCCTACATTTCTTATCGCTGATAGTCCAAATATAATCTCATTATTATTAACAGAAAAATCTTCAAGGCTTTCATTTATGTCAGGGGTAGATACTTTTACCCCTAATTCTCTAGATTCAGATAAAAAAACTGCTGTTCTGTCTTTGTCCCTTTTAACAGCAGTTAAACACGCAGCTATATATTCAGCTGGATAGTTAGCTTTTAAATAAGCTGTTTGGTAAGCAATTAGTGCATAAGGCACTGAATGACTTTTATTGAATCCATAACCTGCAAAAAATGCAATTTGCTCAAATAACTCTATTGCAAACTGCTCAGAATACCCTTTTTTTGTAGCGCCTTCAGTAAATTTAATTCTCTGTTTCTCCATAACTTTTGGTATCTTTTTNCCCATNGCTTTTCTTAAATCATCTGCTTCATCTAANTCAAAACCTGATATTTTTTNNGCTATCTGCATAACTTGNTCTTGATATAAAATAACTCCATAAGTTTCAGATAATATTTCCTCAAGNTCTTTATGAAGGTACTCAATCTCTTTTNTACCAGTAGCTCTATCNGTAAATTCATTATGCATTCCAGCACCTAGAGGNCCTGGTCTNATTAAGGCAACNAAAGCTACAATNTCTTCGAATCTNTTAGGCTTAAGATTCCTNGATGTAGATTGAGCTANNCTGCTTTCCAACTGAAAAACACCTGTCATTTTNCCTTGAGAAAANANATCAAANGTTTTTTTATCATCTAATGGAATNTTGTCTATATCNANTTTNTTATTACCAATTAATTCAAGAGTTCTATCTATTATTGAAAGATTTCTCAAACCAAGAAANTCCATTTTTAATANGCCCAATTGTTCNACTGTATGCATCTCATATTGAGTAACAANTTCAGCNTCTTTACCTTTTTGCTGAACTGGTAAAAAGTTTGTTATTGTATCNGGNGAAATTACTACAGCAGCAGCATGAATGCCATCTTGNCTTCTCANTCCTTCTAANCCAAGTGCTATATCTATAATTTTNTTTACTTCTTCGTCATTTTTATATTGGTTTCTTAATTCTGAAGATGCGGAATAAAATTCTTTACTGTATCCACTTTTATTTTCTTCATCAAGTTTCAAACATTCAGAAATTGTAGCTGTATTACCAAGTATCATTGGAGGCATTAGTTTTGCAACTTTGTCGCCAGAAGAAAATGGTAATCCTAAAACCCTTGCGGCATCCCTTATTGCCTGTTTAGCTTTAATGGTTGCAAAAGTTATTATATGTGCAACCCTATCCTTTCCATATTTATCAATTACATATTGGATAACATTATTCCTGTATCTTTCGTCGAAATCCATATCTATATCTGGTAATTCTTTTCTTCCTCTATTTAAAAATCTCTCAAATAGCAAACCGTACTTTAAAGGCTCTATACCAGTTATTCCTAAACAATAAGAGACTATTGAACCAGCAGCAGAGCCNCGACCNGCACCAGTTCTAATATTNTTATTTTTTGCATACTTCATTAAATCACCAACAATTAANAAATATGAAGGAAANCCCATTGAATTAATNACATCTAATTCATAATCTATTCTTTCATTAATTTCTTTAGTAATTTTTGGATATNGTTCNTTTGCNCCTTCTTGGACCTTTTCATANAAAAATTCTTCTGTTGACTTATTTTTANCGGGAACAGGAAAGTCAGGTAAGTAATATTTAGNTGNATCAAAACTATAATCAATTCTTNCAGCNATTTNTAANGTNTTATCACAAGCANCAGGGAATTGNTTTTCAGGAAATAGNTTTCTCATCTCTTCTGACGATTTAACATAATAACCAGAACCATCAAATCTAAATCTNGTTTCNTCGTCNAAGGTTGCATTTGTTTGAACACATAGTAANGCATCGTGTGCTGATGAATCTTCAGGGTTGACATAATGCGAATCATTAGTTGCNACTAACGGTGCCCCTATTTCTTCAGAAATTTTAATTAAATCAGGTAATATAANNTCTTGCTGTTCAATACCNTGATTATGTAATTCAATATAAAAATTATCNTCTCCAAATATAGNTTGATAAAATTTNGCTTTATCTAATGCTTTATTAAAACTTCTTTCTNTNGGNCTNTTACCCTCTTCAACAGANCCNTCTGGAGCTAAATATTGGGCAATCTCNCCTCCAAGACANCCAGATAAAGCAATAATTCCTTCACTATATTCTTTTAATAGTTCNTAATCAATTCTNGGTTTATAGTAGTAACCNTCCGTNAATGCTCTACTTGCCATTTCAACNAGATTCCAATAACCTTTTGTATTTTCTGCTANTAGAGTCAAATGGTAACGTTTATTGTTTTCCCTATCNGGCCTATCAAATCTTGANTCATTAATTACNTAAGCTTCATANCCAATAATAGGAATTAATTTTTTNTTCTTNNCTAAGTTGTAAAATTCNAGAGNCCCATAAAGATTTCCATGATCAGTTATTGCAGCACCAGGTTGTTTAAGTTCCTTTACTCTATCNAAGTATGTTTCAATTTTTGCNGCCCCATCAAGCATTGAATACTCAGTGTGAGCNTGTAGATGTACAAAAGATTTACTCATAGATGTATTTTAAATCTNTTTTAAANAATTTACACTTCNAGAACTCTATTAAAAAATAATGGNGGNTCAACTTTAAAANTATAATCTTCTTCNAAAATAGAGAATTCTAAAGCTGAGGAATGAAGACAAATTTCATAAGGTTTTAAATAATCCAAAGGGTTCGCACCATAAAGGGTGTCATTAACAACTGGAGTTTTTAGATACTCCATGTGTGCCCTTATTTGATGATTACGACCTGTTATTAAATTTATAGAAATTTGACTATAATCTTTTGTTTTTAATATTGTCTTAAATTCTGTTAATGATTCCCTTCCGTTCTTAGCCACTGTTCTCTTATTTCTATTCTTTAAAGATCTTTTTAATGGTAGGTCAATAACGCCACTCTCTGTATTGGTGTGTCCTTCGATAATTGAAATATATGTTTTTTTTATATTTCTTTTCTTAAATTGTTCACTGAGAACTTTGAATGTTAACTCATTAAGGGTACACAAAATAATTCCTGATGTTGCTTTATCCAGTCTATGTACTATTCCCTCCCTAAATGGCTCTCCCCATTCTTTAATTGAAGGATGCAACTTAATTAATTCGTCCCTTAGTGTATTCTCATCAGAATTTTTTGTAGGATGCGTTAACAAACCATTAGGTTTGTTGAAAATAATGAAATTTTCATTTTCATATAAAATATTAAGATTTTTTATTTTGAAACTCCGTCATGATAAGCAGAAAGATTCCAATACTAATAAAAGAGTCAGCAAGATTAAAACTGGGAATAAATAATAATTCAATAAAATCAGTTACTTTACCATTATTAGAAAAAATTAAATTATACCCTCTTTCTCCTAAATTCCCAAAAGCACCCCCAAGAATTAAAATTAAAGAATAATATTCCAATGAACCATTATCTACTTTATTGAATTGGAAAATTAACCAAATTAAAACTCCTAAAGATATAATAAAAGTTATGGTTGTTTTATCACTTAAAAGTCCAAAAGCAATTCCTGTATTGTAAGTTAAATCAATTGTTAAGATGTTTTTAATAATTTCGTTCTCTTGAATATTATTAAACCTAACTAAGTATTTAATGTAATTATCAAATAAAGCTAAAACGAATGATATAAAAATAGGCTTTGTAATACTCTTAAGAATCAATTAAGACTGCGCAATCTTTACAGTTTGTTGAATAGGGTAAAGCTTCTAGCCTTGCAACAGGTATAGGTTTTTCACATCTTTCACAATCACCGTACTTCTTCTTTTTTATTAAAATCAAAGCGTGTTCAATTTGATTTAACAAATGTTTAGTGTTTTCATCTAAAGTCAATTCTTTTTCAAGCTCAAATGCCATTGAGCCACCATCAGCAGAAGTTGGATCTGGACTTCTTTCAGCAGAAGCTTCTGATAGTCTAATTCTTTCTCTCTCTTCTTGGTGTCTTTCTAAAATATCGCGTAGTTGTTTTTGCTCCTCTATAAGCTTTTTTTTAAATTTATTAACTGTTGATTGTGCTAATTTTCTTTTCATATGAATCTTTAATTATTTAATGAAAGTATCTTACTAAATTTATAAATAAATCAAATAAAAAATATATAATTTAATTCTTATCTAATAGAGTGTATTTCTCGATAAACTATTTAAAATCTTAAAGATATGTTCAAAAGAGTAGATAATAATATTGATTTAGCTAATAATGAAGAAAAAATAGCTAAATACTGGGATAAAATTGATGCTTTCCAAAATTCACTTAATAATAGAGAAAATCGGCAAATATTCAGATTTTATGATGGGCCACCCTTTCCAACTGGAAGTCCCCATTATGGCAATTTATTAGCAGGAGTAATCAAAGACATTATACCTAGATATTGGACCATGAGAGGATTCTATGTAGAAAGAAGATTTGGTTGGGATGTTCATGGTTTACCTATTGAAATGGAAGTTCAAAAAAAATTAGGTCTTGAAGATCCTCAAGAAATAGATGAATATGGAATTGCTAATTTCAATGAAGCTTGCCGTAAACAAGTTCAAACAAATACTGAAAATTGGGAAAGAATTACAAGAAAAATTGGTAGGTGGGTAGATTTTGAAAATGATTACAAAACTATGGACCCAGATTTCATGGAAAGTGTGTGGTGGGTATTTAAAGAATTATGGAAAAATAAATTAATTTATAAAGACTACAAGGTTTTGCCATATTCCTGGGCTGCTTCTACTCCGCTTTCTAATTTTGAAGCAAATATGGACTATAGAGAAATCGAAGACCCTTCTATATTTTTTACAGTAAAAGCAAAGGTTGATTATAAAAAAATTAAAAAAAATGATGAATTTCTTATATGGACAACCACTCCCTGGTGCATACCTGGAAACCTTGCTATAGCAATAGGTAACGATATTATCTATTCTAGAATTTTGTTAAATAAAACTTTTTATTGGATAGCTAAAGAAAGACTTCATGAAATAGAAGATCATAAGTATAAAATAATTGATGAATCTTTAGGTTCCGATTTAGTTGGAGCAGAATATATACCAGCTTACGACGAGTTTAGTGATGAAAATAAAAATGGAGCTTTTAGATTAATTCATAGTGATGATACAAATACAGAATCAGGATCTGGTTTGGTTTCACAAGCTCCTGCTTACGGAGAAAGTGATTTTTATTCACTCAAGAATGCTGGAATAGATACAATCGTAGACCCCGTAACCATGTCAGGAAAATTTGATTCAAGTGTTAAAGGCCTTGAAGATAAATTTGTTAAAGATGCTGATCAAATAATAATTAAACAATTAGATGATAAAGGTTTGTTATTTAGTAAAACAGTAGAAACACACTCTTATCCATTTTGCTGGAGGACAGGACAACCTCTTATATATAAAGCAATTCCTACATGGTTTGTAAATGTTGAAAATATTAGAGAAAGAATGGTTGAACTAAATAATGAGACACACTGGGTACCAGGTTTTATAGGTGACAAGCGTTTTTCCAATTGGTTATCTAATGCAAGAGATTGGGCAATTAGTAGAAATAGGTACTGGGGAAGCTGTATACCTATTTGGATTAATAAAGAGGATCCAGAAGATTTAATATGTATTGGGTCAATTGAAGAGCTTGAATCGTTATCAGGTAAAAAAGTAACTGATTTGCATAAACATTACCTTGATGAAATTGAAATAGAGATAGACGGTAAAATATATGAAAGAACACCGGAGGTGTTAGATTGTTGGTTTGAGTCAGGATCGATGCCTTATGGGCAACAACACTACCCTTTTGAAAATAAAGAGACATTTATGGAGGGATTTCCAGCCGATTTTATTGCAGAGGGTTTAGACCAAACAAGAGGTTGGTTTTATACCTTAACAATTCTTTCAGTAGCCTTATTTGATTCGGTAGCTTTTAAAAACTGTATAACAACGGGAATGATACTTGCTGAAGATGGTCGAAAAATGAGTAAAAGTTTGAAGAATTATCCTGATCCAGAAGGTTTGCTTGATAATTATGGAGGAGATAGTTTAAGAGCTTATTTAATAAATTCACCTGTTGTAAGAGGTGAGCCTTTAAAATTCTCTGAAGAAGGAGTTAAATTAGTTACCAGAAATGTCATCCTTCCGTTATGGAACAGTTTTTCTTTTTTTTCAAACTATGCAAATGCGGATGAAATAACTATAGAAGAATTAAGTAAAGCATCACCTCTTAGTGAAAGACCAATTATGGACCAGTGGATTATTTCATCACTACAGTCTTTAATTAAAACAGTCAATGAAAAAATGGAAAATTATTACTTATATGAAGTTATCCCCCCCCTTATGAATTTCATAGATGAACTAACTAATTGGTATGTCAGATCTAATAGAAAAAGATTTTGGAAAGAAAAAGGGAACGATGATATAGACAAAATTAATGCATTTAAAACTCTTCATGAAGTTTTATTTGAGTTTTCTAAAACTATGGCTCCGGTTTTACCATTTATCTGTGAAGAAATCTATCAAGGCCTGACAGATAACCAAAAAGGTAGTATTCATTATGAGGATTATCCGATATCAAATACAAATTTAATTAATTTAAATTTAGAAAATGAAATGGAAATTGCAAAAAATATAATTAGATCTGTTAGAAACATACGACTTAAAGTAGATATTCCAAATAAACAACCCTTAAGTAAATTGACAATAATTACAAATGATTCAAATAAATTAAAACAAATAAAAAAAATGGAAGAAATAATTTTAAATGAATTGAATGTTAAAATTTTAGATTTTGATGAAAATTTTGAAAAATGGGTCAAATATGAATGTAAGCCAAATTTCTCTTCTTTAGGGCCTAAACTAGGTCAGAATATAAATGAATTTATAAAGTATTTGTCAAATTTGGGTCAAGAAGAGATTAAAGAACTAATAGCTAATAAAAAAATCAAATTCAAAAAAGAAAATATTGATATTTCTGATATTGATATAAGACTAATTAAAAATGAAGAACGCAATAATCAAGATATAGTTCAAGACTTTAGTGTTTACTTAGATACTTATGTAGATGATGAATTATTAAAGGAAAGGATTTCTAGAGAAATAGTGTCAATAGTTCAAAAACAAAGAAAAGAAATGGGTTTTGATATAACAGATAGAATATCACTCAATATTAAGTCTGATAATGAAATTATTTTAAAATCTGTTGAAGAATTTAAAGATTACATTGCTAATGAGACTTTAACTATAGATTTTAAAATAGTAAATGAAAAGGCTTCAAATAAAATTTTGGATTATTTTGTAGATACAATTATAAAAATTTCTTAACAAAAGAGTCTACTTAAAAATGGTAGTACTAGATAATTTAAACCTAATATGAGAACTATTGGTGAAAGGTCTAAACCAGCCATACCTATTCTTAAAGTAGGAATTGTGTTTCTAATTGGTGCTAAAAGCTTATCAAAAAAACTATCTAATACCTTTTTAAGTTGGCCAATAGGATGTTCCCGTGAAACCTGAATCCAGCTAAGAATTATCCAAAGAAAAAGTGCATAACTAAAAAATCTATAGGATATACCTAATAAACTACACATTTATTTTATATAATCCCAAATCTTGCAACCTTTCTCTTTCATTTGAAGGTAAAGATGAATTTGATGGGAGTATCAAAAATACACCATCTCTATTGATAGATCTAATAGTTGAATTACTGACAAATGCCATACCAGTGACAAAGTCAAGAATTCGTCTTCTTTCTGTTTGGTCTTCAATATCCCTAATGTCCATTGCAACTATATATTCATCCTTTATAGCAATTCCAAGATTGTGTATTTCAGAAAATGTTTTTAAAACTTTTATTTCTACCTCGTCTTTTGGTTCGTGTACTTTAACATCACCTGAATATTCATCACTTGTGAATCTATTTTCGCTAGACGGTCTAACAGTTGAAACAGAATCGTCTGAATAGTTTTTTATTGAATTTGGTTGTTTCAAACCTATTGAGATAAGAAATTTTTCTAACATTAATTAAAGATTTTACTACCTATACGAACTATTGTAGCACCATAATCTAGAGCTATTTCATAATCATCAGACATTCCCATAGATAGCTCTCCAAAATAGCCTTAGTAATTATTTTTCAGCTTTTCATTTATTTTTTGCATATATGCAAAAGCATTCTTTGGGTTACTTTCTAAACTTGGGATACACATTATACCTACTGGAAAATAAGCTAATTCTTCAAATATATTAAAAAAAGAATCTACTTCTTCAGGAATTATTCCGTTTTTTTTTGGATCACTATCAATATTAACTTGAACAAATATTTTTTGATTAGAATAATATTTATTAATTATCTTTGCTTCTTTCTTTCTTGATAAAGTATGTATTGAAATACAATTATCCATAATTTCATTTATTTTTCTTGATTGTAAACTGGCAATATAGTGAAATTTAGCATCCTGTAACTTATTCTTATGCTCTTTTAATTGCTTTAATCTGTTTTCACCAAATTCTTCAAAACCTAAATTATATATTTTTATAATATCTTCAAATTTTCTATCTTTTATTACAGGAAGTAGTTGTGCATTATATTTTTCTACTTTATTACTTATTTTATTTAACATATTTAAATCCATAAAAAGCTCCGTTGTCTATTTTCAGTTTTATTCCTTCTATATGAGTTATATTTTTGATTTTCAATAGTGCATATTTTAGAAACTTCAATATCTACTTTATTGTCTCTGCAAAACTCTTTAATTTTTTTGCTGAGATCTAAATATATTTTATTCTCTATTCTTAAACAGTACTCTTTAAATTTTGACTCTAAGTCTTCTCTAACTTCATAACAACATTTTTGAGCATGGGGTCCAATTGAAACTTTTAATTTATCTAAGTTAAAATTGGAAATAGTTTTATAAAATATATCATTTTCTAACCCTTTCCAACCAATATGGATCACACCTATTTTTTCATCATCACAAATTAAAACAGGCATGCAATCAGCGGTTAGAACAACTAATGCTAGTCTTTTATTTTTAGTAATTAATGCGTCTGCTTTATACTTACCAGGTTTATCAACTTCTATGAAAATATCACTGTGTGATTGTTCCATAAAGCACATGTCCAAAAAATCTATTTCACCAGATTTTTCTGAATTTAAAGCTTCGTTAAATTGTGCATTTGGAATTAGTTGAGATTGAATCATCCTCTGATGAAATCAGGGAGACCATCACCTCCATTAGCTTCACCGACGTCTGTTACGCTTCTTCTATTCGGTCTAGGTCCAAATCCTGCAGCAACTACTGTTACTTCAACAGCATCTCCTAAGCTTTCATCAACAAGGTGCCCGAAAATAATTTCTGCATTATCATCTGCTCTTTCAGTTATAACTCTTGCTGCTTCATTAACTTCTTGCAATTTAAGGTTTTCTGAACCAGCTATAGTAATAAGCACTCCTTCAGCTCCATCCATATTAGCTTCCAATAATGGTGAAGAAATAGCTGCGTGTGCTGCATTTGGGGCCCTTTGTTCACCAGTAGATTTTCCTATTCCTAGTACTGCATTACCTGCATCCTTAAGAATTGTTCTAACATCAGCAAAGTCTACATTTATTACGCCAGGATTAGTAATAAGACCTGTTATACCTCGTACACCATTTGCTAAAATCTCGTCAGACTTAAGATATGCTTCATTAATTTTTATATCCTTATCACTTATTTGTAATAGCCTGTCATTAGGTATAACTATTAAAGTATCCACAACGTCTCTTAAGGCCTGAATTCCTTCTTCGGCTTGAACCGATCTTCTTCTACCCTCGAAACCAAAAGGTCTAGTCACTACACCTACAGTGAGAGCTCCTAGCTCATGTGCAACGCTTGCAAGTATAGGAGATGCACCAGTACCGGTTCCTCCTCCTTCTCCAGCTGCTATAAAAACCATGTCGGAACCTTTTAATGCTTCAGTAATTAATTCTTCTGAATCTACTGCTGCCTGTCTTCCTATTTCAGGATTTGCACCAGCGCCTAAGCCACGAGTAGATTGTCTTCCAAGATCTAACTTCATATCAGCTTTAGATCCAAGCAAGCTCTGTGCGTCTGTATTACAAGCAACAAAATCTACGCCTTTAATACCCATCTTTATCATTCTATTGACAGCGTTGGTTCCACCTCCGCCAACTCCTACAACTTTAATTACTGCAGAATAGTTTCTAGGTCTTTTGTTCAAATTAACCCCTTGTTCTTTTTTCTTTTTTGCCATAAAAAATCCTTATTTTTTAATAAAGAATATCATTATTTAAAAATTAAACAATAAATTTTATATATTTTATCTATACCTATACTTTAGGTTTAGATTATTCACAGTTCTTTATTCCTTTTAAGCTAGCACCATCTTCTGTGTAGACTATTCGGATTTCACCTTCACAGGGTAGTTCCGATATGTAGTATCCTGCAAGTGTTCCCTTTCTTGCTAAGTCAATAGGGCCTCCTAAATTTATGAGGGTTTCAAAATGTGTAACAGTTACCTCTTTACCATCGTAGTTAAGAGATACATTAGATAAGCTAATTGGATATTTTTTTAAAGTTAATACAAATGTTGCTACTTCTTCAAAGAATCCTGCTGGAACTGGCCCATTTGTTATTGAGACCGCCATAAGATCTAATTTGCTGCTACTAGCCATTTGGTGCAAATTTTTATAGAGTATGAAAGACTGAGGTGGGTTTTGCCTGGCGTCATTTATATAAGCTATTTCCTCAGATAGCGTAATATCTATAGCTAACGTTGAAGGCATCTTACGGATTAGAACTAACTTCTCTACTGTTGGATTGTCCGTATAAAATTCATCAGAAAATTGATCATTAACTAACCATATTGAGGTCCCTAATAGTTTGTTAATGGAGCTATAGTCCAAATTTTGCTGTTCACTGTATGTTATCTCTGAAATCCTATAGGTTGAAGAAAAAACATATGCAAAAGAAGCTAACAATAAAAACAAAACTAACCCAGAAAATGCTAGATATGTTTTAAATGTTTGCCTCTCAATTTGTCCATAGTCCATAATTATTCAAAATCACCAATAAAAAGTATCTCTTTTTCTAGAGAAACACCCTGTTGTGTCTCTACTTTTTCTTTTACGTAGTTAACAAGATTATAAAGAGATGTTGCTTTTGATCCTTTTGGGGCAATAAAAAAATTAGCATGTTTTTCACTTACTCGAACTCCGTCAACAGAATAACCTTTTAAGCCTGCTTTATCAATTAACTCCCCTGCTGAATAATCATCTCCGTTCTTAAAAACACTCCCCGCATTATAAATTCCTGCTGGTTGTGTTCTTTTTCTGTACCGAATATAACTTTTTAATTTTTTATTAATCTTATTTGGATTCCCAGGTAAGGCTTTCAGATTTACTGATATTACAATCCTATTTTTTAAATCTTTAGACTTCCTATAGGAAAATTCCATTTCTTCACTACTAAATATCTCAAACTTACGAGATTCTAGATTATAAGTTTGTACGTCTTTAACTATGTCACCAAATTCATTTTCGTATGCTCCAGCGTTCATTTTTACAGCACCTCCAACTGAGCCTGGTATACCGATTAAAAATTCTGCATTTTCTAGATCGTGTTTCTTGTAGAATCGTGCAAGGTCAGGTAAGTAATATCCAGCTTCAACTTTTATTTCACCTTTTTCAGAATTATAGTTTATATCATTTAAATTAGAACGTACTACAGTTCCTTCGTATCCTTTATCTGAAAATGCTACATTCGATCCTTTACCAAGTATGAATATTTTATTAAAATTATTTAAGTTTTTTAGATGATTTAAATCTTCTTTAGAATTAAGTTCAATAAAATTTTCACAATATCCACCAAATTTATAGGTAGTAACGGTTGATAATTTAATTCTATTAATCATCAAGATATTTAATTATTTCTGGCCCAAGTAACGTTATGTCGCCTGCTCCAATAGTTAATATTGTATCGTTTTTATTTACTCTGCTTGATAAAAAACTTGGAACCATCCTCATAGATTTTAAATATTTTATATTACTATCCTCGAAGTTTTTGCTACTTACACCAGGTATAACCATTTCACCCGCAGGGTAAATATCTATTACAATCGACAGATCAGCTTTCTTTAATACATTTTTAAATTTTTCAAAATTATTTTTTGTTCTTGTATATCTGTGAGGTTGAAATATTACAAAAAGTTTGCCACTTGTATTTTGTCTAAGTGCATCTATCGTAGCTTTTATTTCTGTTGGATGATGTCCATAATCATCATAAACTTTTACACCTAGTACAGAACCCAAAAATTCAATTCTTCTTTTAACTCCTGGAAAAGTTTCTATAGCTTTTAAAGAATTATCTATAGAAATTCCATTTAAATTTGCAAGACAAATAGCTCCAACAATGTTAGATATGAAATGAGATCCAATCAAATTAGTAGTAATTTGATATTTAACATCCTTAAAAACAAATTTATTTGGATAAATTAATTTAAAAGTTGTTTCTTCTTTTGAAGAGTAAGTTAAGCAATTTGAAGTAACATTTATATTTTTTATATTTTCATCATCATAATTTAATACTAAATTATTTTGTACTTTGTTTATTACATTTACAAAAGCTTCTTTTAAGTTTTCAAAAGATTTAAAGTAATCTAAATGATCTTCATCTATATTTGTTACAAGCAAGTCATCAATCTCAATGTTTTCAAAAGTATTAAATGCTTCATCTGTTTCAAGTACTAAGGGTTGATCAGGGCTACCAAAATGTCCTCCGATTCCGCTATATAAAGTAGAGCCACCATATATGTAAGAAACATCAATATTGTTGTAGTGGAAAATATGAGCTAGTAAAGCTGTCGTTGAAGTTTTACCGTGAGTTCCAGTTATTCCAATTATCTTAGATTCTCTTGATAATTCAGTTAGGAACTCAGGCCTTGAAATTACATTATCTTTGTTTTTATATATGTTGAAATGTTTATCTTCTAAATTTATAGCTGATGAATAAATATAGAGCGTTGCTTCAGAGTAATTTAATTTATGTTTTTCAAATTCTACTTTTATTCCATCTTGTTCGAGCTGATTAGTTAAAAATGATTTTCTTTGGTCATAGCCTCTAACGTTAAGTCCTTTTTGAACTAGATACTTTGCAATAGAGCTCATACCAGCTCCACCTATCCCGAGTACACATATGTCTTTATAATTCTTCATTAATTTCTTTCAATATCATATCTGTAATCTTTATATTTCCACTTTCTATAATATTTTCATTGAAGTAAAGATTTCTCCAGTTATCCAAATTATTGAATATTTTATTTAATGTTTCTTCTAGTTCTTCATATGAATTTACTATTACAGCAAGTCCCAAATTTTCTAAATATTGAGCATTTAAAAGTTGGTGAGAGGATGTTGTTCCATGCTTGTACGGTATCAATATTTGTGGAATTCCTAAATAAGCTGCTTCTAAAGATCCCCCTCCAGATCTTGATATCTGTAAATGTATTTTTGAATAATATGTATTCATATCATTGATGAAGTCATGCTGTGTATAATTAGAATCATTTATTTTTTTAAATTTTTTACCTTTACCTGTAATATGTAAGATATTAATTTCACTAATGTCATTTTTTGTATAATACTCATAAAATAAGTCATTGATTTCTTCTGAACCTTGACTTCCACCTTGAACTCCTAATGTAAATTCATTTTTGTTTAAATTTTTACTTTTTAATAGAGATTTATTAATTACAGGACCAACGTATAAAACTCTTCTTTTAACTACATTTTTCGTATCAGGGTATGAGGTGAAAACAACTCCAGGAAAGATAGAAGCAATTTTATTGCCAAGACCTGCATATATATTTTGTTCTTGAATGAATAACTTGATTTTCATTATATAGGAAAGAAAAGAAGCGATAGGAGCAATATATGAACCTGTTGTGAGCAAAATACTTACATTTTCTTTTATTAATATTTGTCTTACTTTATATATTGCTTTAAAAAATTTATAAAAATTAAATATGTATCCAAGCAAACCATAATTTGATCTATAAATATCTAGTTTGAAAATTTTTACTTTAATATCTCCAAGGTACTCCATTCCTCTTTTGTCAGTTATAAATATAAACCTATCAATTGGTACACCTTGATCGTTCAAATCATTTAAAATATTTTTTGCTGGTATAACATGACCACCACTTCCTACTGAAAATATAGCAATTTTTTTCATAACTCATCTTCTGATATTTCAATGTGCGAAATAGTAAATGCTATAAATATAGAAACCATGGCTGAACCTCCATATGCAATAAAAGGTAAAACTATTCCCGTAATTGGGAGGAGTCCTACTAAACCTCCTAAATTAAATATTGATTGTACAAGTATCCAAGTACCGACACCAGACAAAAATATTTTTTTAAATTCAGACTTACTGGTAATCGCTAATCCGTAAAAAGAAACTATAAGAAGAAATAACATAATCAATAAAATGAGTAAACCAAAAAAACCATACTCTTCACCAATTATTGAAGCAATAAAATCTGAGTGTGAATTTGGAAGCATCCCCCATCTTGCTCTAGAAGTTCCTGGGCCTAAGCCAAATAAACCTCCTGAACTTATAGCTATTCTGCTTTGATTTAATTGAAAACAATCACCAAGTAAATCTTCTCCTCTGTCACACTTACCACCCCACCAAGTTATTATACGATTTAATCTATATGTTCCAGAAGCAGCAAGTAAATAGAGAGGCACAGGTGATAACAATATAAAACTAATAGGGTACCTTAATTTAATATCTGAAAATAATATCTGAGCAATCATTATAGACAAAATAGTCAGTGTTGTGCCGTAATCTGGCTGTAGATATATGAATAAACAACATAGAATTGGTAAAGTAAGGGCTCTTTTTAGATAATAAAAGTTTGTATTTTCTATTTTGATGTTTGAAAGCTGATATGCAATCCAAAAAATGATTACTGGTTTAGCAAATTCACTTGGTTGAATGTTAATGTTAATAGCTCCTAAATCTATCCATCTCCTACTTCCACCACGAACAACTCCGTATGTGAGTAGAAAGAACAAAGCTATGGTTACAGTTACAATAGAAATATTTGCAAATTTTTTATAAATCAATAGAGATATTTTTTTACCAAAGTTGTAAATAATAATTCCAATAATTATTGAACCTATATGCTTTTTAATAAAATGAAAATTGTCATCAAATTGATTCAAACCTTGAACAGATGAAGCAGATATATTTAGTAAAATACCAAAAGTGACGAGAAACCATACTGAAAAATAATTAATTTTTTTAAATAAAGAATTACTCAGTTTAACCATTGATTTCCTCTTTAATATTTGAAACAATATTTTTAAAAAATCTTCCTCTTTCTTCGTAATTCTCAAAATCATTAAAACTTGCACCCCCACAAGAAAATAAAACTGTATCACCTGGGTTAATAATTTTAATTAATACTTCTTTTAAATTAAAAATTGAATCTAATTCAATAACGTCAGCATCTAAATTATCAAAATTAACATCCATATCTTTTGGTACTAAAATTGTTTTAACTCCTTTATTTATATTTAAATCTCTAGAAGTAATATTCTTAGTTAATCCATGCATTATCAGAATTCCGTTATTAATATTCATTGTTGCCATTGATACAGAATTAAAATTTGTAGATTTTGAATCATTAATAAAAATGACATCATTAAATTCATCTACTTTTTCATATCTGTGTTCATCTGTTTTTGAATTTAATAAATAATCATAACCTGTACTTTTATTAAAATTTAGATTTTCAATAACATTTAAAAACATTCCTGAAGTGTTTTCGTAGAAAGATAGTTTAGAAAGATCATACTCTTTATTAAAATCATTATCATTATTATCATTTAATAAATTATTTACTATATTTTCTTCAGATATAAATTCTTTTATTCTTTTTTTTGTATTTGTATATTCATCAAAATCTGAATGCCAATCTAAATGATCTTCATAAATGTTTAATATTATACCCATATAAAGATTTAGATTATTTATATAATGAAGCTGAAAACTTGAAAGTTCTAATACAACATAATCATATTCTTTATTTACTATTTCTAATGGGGATTTACCAATATTCCCAACACCTATTGAGTCAAATCCTTGAGAATTCAAAAAACCAGTTAATAAATTTACAAAAGTAGTTTTACCGTTTGTTCCTGTAATACCAATTATTTTACCTTTATAAATATTGTTAAATATATCAATATCAGTGATCACAGGTTTTTCAATTGAATAAAATTCATTTAATAGAGAATTATTAGGTTTAACTCCTGGTGAAATTATTACTTCTTCTATTTCTGAAATCATAGAGGGTTCGAATATAAGATTATTAGATATATTTATTTCTTTATTTTCATCATATATAAGATAATTTATATTAGATTTCTGAAAATACTCTTCTACTGATCTCCCCGTAACACCATATCCAAATATTAATTTTTTCACTTAATTACCAAACAAGACCCAATCACCGTAGAAAAGACCTAGCCCTATTACGATAAAAATTCCATTAATTATCCAAAACCTAACAATAATTGTAGTTTCTGCCCAATTGTTCATTTCAAAATGATGATGTATGGGGGTCATTTTAAATATTCTTTTTGATCTGTATTTAAATGAGAAAACTTGAATAATTACAGACATTGCTTCCAAAATATATAAAAAACAAAAAAACAATATCAAACCATCTGCTCCAATAGCAAAAAGAACTAATGGAAACATCGCACCAATAAATTGTGAGCCTATATCGCCCATAATAATTTTTGCAGGATTAGTATTCCACCATAAAAAACCTAGGCATGAACCAGCAATTGAAGATACGAGTACTGCAAGTTCAGAAGAAATAAATGTAGTATTCATAAAGTTTGAATAATACTCAGGATGTCTAAAGATCCAAAAAGATATAATCAAAATACCTCCAAAAGAAACTGTTGCACTACCCGCTACTAAACCATCTAATCCATCAGTTAAATTAACAGAGTTAGTAATTCCTACAATCAAGAAAATTATTAAAATCCATTTAATGAAACCAACATCAAAACCAAATCCACTAAACAAATAAAAAGTTGGAGAATAATCAAGACTGAAGAAATAATAGCTTGCAATACAGCCAACTATCGTTTGTAGAAATAATTTATTTCTTGCTTTTAAACCTAAGTTCCTATTCTTTTTTACTTTTAAATAATCATCTACAAACCCAACAATACCCATAAGTGTTCCAATAATTAAAAGTAAGAATATTTCTGTATCAATAGAAATAAGTTCAACTTTAAAACCCTTTCCAATAGTCCAAAAATTTATATGAGACAATATAAAACCTACATATGTTCCCAATATTATGAAAACACCACCCATAGTTGGCGTTCCTTTTTTATGGTCATGAAAATTTAACTCTTCCTGTATTGGTTGCCCAATATTTTTACTTTTAAAATAACTCACTCCAATAGAGGTAGAAAATAGTACAAATAGAAAACTAATTCCTCCTGCAACTATTACTGCAATCATTTAATTTCCTTTAACATTTCTTTTACTATTTGTTGATCACTAAATTTAATTGTATTGTTTTTAAATTCTTGATTTTTCTCATGACCTTTCCCTAGTATTAATAATACAGAATCATTATTAAGATTATCTATTCCTTTTCTTATTGCTTCTTTACGATTTAATATTACTTCTACATCTTTATTTAAATTAACTCCCTCTAATATGTCTTTCGCAATATCTTCTTCATTTTCGCCTCTCGGATTGTCATTAGTTATGATTATTTTGTCAGCATCATTTACTGCATTTCCCATTAATGATCTCTTATCTTTATCTCTATTTCCACCAGCACCAAATATTACGGTTATGTTCTTGTACTTATCTTTTACATAAGCAATTGATTGTTTTATGGACTCTGGAGTATGTGCATAATCAATAATCACATCATTTGTGTCTAAACTATATATCTCATGCCTACCATTTGGATTATTTAGTTTACCTGATGCTTCTAACAAATCATCTATTTTGTAATCATCAGAAAAATAAGCCATAGATAAAGCAAGTAAATAATTCATGTAAGCAAGAGGACCTCCTAATGGAACAGATATGTCATATTTTTTTCCTTCAAGATAAAAATCTATATCAAAAGAGTTTTTTTGTGTTCTAACTTTTTCTATAAAGAGATTATTTGTACTTTCCGTACCAATACTAAATGAAGGAAGGTTAGATTCATGTTTTACTTTATTCCCCCATTCAGATTCGAGATAAACAAATTTTTCAGAGAAACCCTCTGTAAAGAGTTTTAATTTTGCTTTAAAATAATTATCAATATTTTTATGGTAATCAAAATGGTCTTGAGAAAGGTTAGTAAATCCAGAAACTTTAAAAACAATACCTTGTAACCTATCTTGGTCTAAAGCATGTGATGATACTTCAATGACAACATCCATAATGTCTTTATATTCTTCTTTACTCAATAGTTGTAAAATATTAAATAATTTTGGAGTAGTTAAATGCTCTTCGTTTGTGATTTTTTTAAATAAATCTTCTTCTGTAGTTCCTATGAATATAGATTTATTTCTTATTAATTGATTTAAATAATAACCTGTTGTCGTCTTACCATTAGTACCTGTAATTCCAAAATAGTTTTTTGTTTGAAAGTTTTTACAAATCTTAAGTAATATCTTGTTAAATGTTTTTTTATAATTTTCAACTTTAATTATTTCCTTATTATTAAGCGTACAATTTTTACTTGTAATTATATTCCGTACATTTTTACTAATTGCATCTAGTATTAATTCATTTAAACGTTGTTCTGAATGATTATCTATTAATAAGATAGAATTTTCTTTAATGTCAAGAGTGCTGTTAACTAAGTTACTATAATCAAAGTCTTTATTTAAAATATCTTTTAGTTCATCTACCATATTTAAAATCACTCCTCTGGAATAAAATAACTAATGATATTTTTAAATATTGGAGCAGCTGTTGAGCCCCCACTTACATATTCAGAAGTTTGAGATATGTTAGCACCCCAAAGTAAAATAGAACCCACTATGGGACCTTCTCTTGTTTCTACAAATCCTGTAAATGATGTGTTAAACCTACTGTCTGAGTATCCTACCCCTTCCAAGTGTGTCCTGGTTGTACCTGTCTTTCCACCAATTATGTAACCTTCTGTTCTTAATGATTTACCAGTACCATTGTCACCTTCTACTACATTAATAAGTAATTCTTTAAGTCTATTTGACATATCTTCACTAATAACAGGGTTGTTGTTAATCTCTACTTTATCTTTTTGAATTAAACTTAATTTGACATCATGTCCACCATTTGCAATTATGCTATAAGCTCGAACAATTTGATATTGAGAAACATTTACAGAATACCCTATCGAAATAGAACTTAAACAAGTAAGGCATTGTTTATATTCCATAAAGCTCCCTTTGGTTTCCCCTGTTAGCTCAACTCCTGTCTTTTCTCCAAAACCAAACTTTTTTAGATAACTTTCAATATCTTCTATTTTTGTATTTTCTGTAATTTTTATTGTTCCTACATTAGATGATCTTTCTATTATTTCTTTAACAGATAATTCATAGGGATCATGGTTTAAAAAGTCTTTGAAACAACCATTTAATCCTTTATAAAGCTTTTGACAAGAATTTTTTATAATCTCTATTTCATCTTCTACATAGAAAATATCATCTTCCTTTAAAGATCCTTGATCGATTAAAGTTCCTATAGTAAATATCTTTAAAGCTGATCCGGGTTCATAAGAAGCTCTTGCACTAATTAGATTTATGTCAAAATAAATATTATCCAAACTTGATTTTTCTGCAGAAATAATTATTTGACCAGTTTTTGCATTTGCAAATACAACTGAACATTTATAGGAACCAGTCTCTGTAATCGCTTCTTCGCATAGATTCTCGGCAATATATTGTAATTCTGAATCTAATGATAAAATTAAATCCTCCCCATGAACTGGGTCAATAGTATTAATTTCACCTTGAGGAATAACATCACCATTTGGAGCAGCTTCGTACCTCAATTTACCATCTATGCCTCTTAATTTATTATCAAAAAAAAGCTCTAATCCTTCAATCCCATTTCCATCTGGATCAACTTGCCCAATTAATTTACTCATAGAAGAAGAATAAATTATTCTTCTATGAGATGGTTCAATATTTATACCATCATAGTTCCAGTTTTTAATTTTTTCCCCAACTTCAAAATCAACATTTCTTTTTAGATAAAAATAATTTAAACTACTCTCTATTTTTTCTATTATATTATTGCTTTTCATGTTTAATAATGGTGACAATAATTCTGAAATTTCTTTTATATTTTTAATTTTTTTTGGATTAATTCCAACATTAAAAGAACTTATGTTATCTGCCATTACTATATAGTTTCTATCAAGGATAGCTCCTCTACTTGCTTCAATTATTTCTATTTTTTCTCTATAGGAAAAGGCTTGATTTCTGTAATATTCTGAATCTGAAAATTGTAGTTTATAAACCTCATCTATAAATAAATAAAAACTAGTTGCAGTAAATAAAAGAATACTTATAAAGATAGTAACGAGCTTAACTTTTTTATAATTTACAATCATTTGCTGAAACCTAATATAGAAATCTTTTCAGTGCTTATTTCATTAA
>PBCF01000001.1 GCA_002716945.1 Gammaproteobacteria bacterium
CACCATCCATCACTCCATCTTCATAATCATAATCAGATTGAAGTCTTTCTTGGTTAACGTTGTCACCATAACCATCATCATATCCTTCATTGTAAGAATCATCTGATATTACTCCCAAAGGATATACTGAGAAAACAACAACCAACATTAATGTAAATATTTTATTCATATCTTAATCATAACAATATTTATGGCTGTTTTTTAAACAATTGTGGTTAACAAAGTGGTTAATGGGAAAAACTCAATTGTACACCCCAATAAGTATAACGTGTAAGAGTGATTTACCTTGGTTCCCGGGCCCAATTTGACCTACTTTTAGGTTCTACACCCCAATAAAATCAACACTTAATTTTTCAAAGACACACGTTTTGTATACCTTAGTGAATATCTTATTGATATAATTAATTTATGAATAATAAAAATGATGATAACAACTATGAGTTGTTAATTGCACAATGGCACCATGATCGAAACCTCATTGAAGGCAGTACTGATAAAGACCAATACTTAAAGCTTATGCAAGAAGCAGGGGAATTGTCTGATAGCTTATGCAAAGGTAAAGATATTCGTGATGATATTGGCGATATGATGGTTGTCTTGATTAATATTATGGTAAGAAATAATCTAACAATAAAAGAATGTCTATCAGTAGCTTATGACGATATTAAGAATAGGAAAGGTAAAATGATTGATGGTGTTTTTGTTAAAGAAGGTGATCAATAAAATACTTACCATGGCATTAATTACTTTAAACAAGATTTTTAATAATCAAAATTATTAACCAAATAAGAGGGAATAATAATATTAGCGCTAGAATGCCTCTTGCAATATTACTTTTCCTAGCATCTTTTCTTTTATAACCGCTTTTATCCATTACTAAATTATATATTTAATTTTTTGAAAATAAATTCAGGTATGATTCTAATAACCAACATAATATATCGCCAAACCCACTTAGTATAAATTATATTTTTATTGCTTTTTTGTGCATTAAAAATATCTTTTGCCACATCTGCTGGCCTTGCAGTAAGTAATTTTGGTCTCTCTATATTTTTGTTTGTATTTATATATCCAGGTATAACCGTTAAAACATGTGTATTAGATTTTGAGAGTCTGTTTCTCAAACCACTCAAGTATGTGGTAAACGCAGATTTGGCACTTCCATATATATAATTCTTCATTCTGCCTCTTTCTCCAGATACTGAACTTATCCCCACAATAAATCCCTCTCTCCTAATTTCTAAATCATTTGCGACAATATTAAGCAAAGATACAGGGCCTGAATAATTAATATTTATTGATTTACTAACATCATCTTGCGATTTTTCGGCATTTTTTTGATCTGGATAAAAGCCAGTGACATTAATAAATCCAAAAGGTTTGGGGTCTAGAGAAGAATAAAAAGATTGGTGTGTATCAAATTTCTCTATATCAAGTTCTCTTAATTCTGTAATTATCTTGTATTCTGATTGGAGTATCTTTGCAAATTGTTCAATTTCATTTATTTTTCTACCACATAAATATATATTATACCCATTCATTGCATAAACCTTTGCTATCTCTTTAGCTAGAATATTTTTTGCGCCTATAATTAATATATATTTCATTTTTATTTCTATTAACTCTTCTGGACAAAACTAAATAAATGGATCATACGCCCATTGTAATAAAGCTTGTCTTTGTTTTCTCCTGCATTCTAAATCATTTTTTCTACAATTTTTTTTTATCCCACCTATGTGTCGTGGACCAAAATTTTTCCATCTCTGTATTTGTATTTTATCCATCTTTGAATTTCTTCTACCAATAGTATAACGACAATACCATTGAAACCATCCTAATGGGTCTTCTGGAAATATCCAACCTTTAGCCATCCATTCTTCCATTGAAAGTCCTGCTTTAACCTTAAAATAATTTAAATTTACATCAAAATAATCATCATTGATTTTGGCTTTTTTAAACCAATTTTTGGGGTACTCTGAAATATCACCTTTAAAATAATGCCCACCAAAGACTCCAGCTTCTAACATTTCTTTTGGTGTTAATCCTGGCTTGAATAATAAAGTTATGTCATCCATATTTACATCTCTATTAATATATTATAATATACTAAAACTAGTCCTCCTATATTAAGCCGGGTTGAACCTCGGCTTAATTATAAAACTTTTAGATGTGTTCCAACTTTTATTTCATACGATGATACATTTATCTCTGTATTGACACCAAAAAGAACTGATGCTGCTCTAATGGTATTTCCATGAGAAACAATTAAAATTTTACCTGAAGTTGGTAGTTCTGATATAAAATCCTTTAATCTAATACTCACGTCTTTTAAACTCTCACCATTTGGAGGTCTTCTTTCCCAACCTCTTCTTGCTAAAAAAAATTCTTCTTCACCTACTTCATTTCTAATTTCGTCCTTACTTCTACCAGACCAATCACCATAACTTCTTTCTTTCAATCTTTCATCAAAAATTATTTTAAAATTTTTTGCAATTATTTTTGCTGTTTCTGCTGCTCTTTTTAATGGTGAACTATAAATATAATTAAACGTGGTTGTTTTAAAACTTTCTGATAAATCATTAGCAGCATTTATTCCTTTGGATGTTAATTCAGGATCGTGCCAACCTGTGAATAGTTTTTGTTTATTATATACAGATTGTGCATGTCTAACGAACCAAATATTCCTATCACTCATTATTTATCCTTGTCTTTATCCATATTTTTGTTTGATGTATTAGATATATCATCTACAAGTTCTTCTGTAATTGCTACCTTTTTTGATGAACTTACAAATGTAGAAAAGAAGATACCCAATTCATATAAAATCCATATTGGTACTGCAAGCAAAATCTGAGATATAACATCGGGAGGTGTGAGTAACATTCCAATGATAAATGCACCTACAATTACATATGGTCTTTTTTTTATGAGATTTTCCTTAGTAGTAGCGTTTGTCATAACTAAAATAATCGTGATAATTGGCACTTCAAATGCAAAACCAAAGGCAAAAAATAACGTTACAACAAAGTCTAAATATCGTCCAATATCAGTCATAACTGCAATACCTTCAGGAGCAATACTTATAAAAAATGCAAAGATTAAAGGAAAAACAATGAAGTATGCGAAAGCTGCACCTAAATAAAATAACAAACTACTGGAAATCAAGATTGGAAGAACCAACTTTTTCTCATGGTCATATAGACCCGGAGCAATAAACCTCCACATATGATATAAAAGATAAGGTATTGTAATAAAAATAGATAGGAATAGAACTAATTTAAATGGAATAAAAAATGGTGATGCAACGTCAATAGCAATCATATTACTATCTTGTGGTAATTTTGTTATAAGTGGTTCGGCAATTATATTATAAATTTCATCGGCAAATGGGAAAAGTACTAAAAATATTATCAGAATAAATAATAGACATTTTGATATTCTATTTTTTAATTCTTGTAGATGTGGAATTACTGATTTAAAAGAACTATTTTTTTCTTCAATAGAATTCATTACTCTTTGATTTTTTTTGTTTGTTTTTTTATTTCTTCTTCCATTCTAGACATATGTGATTTTTGATCCGATATTATCTTATTAACATCAGATTGTTCAACTTCATCATCAATAGAGTCTTTCAGATTAATAAAATATCTTTGTATTTTTCCAAACCATTTACCTAAATTAGAAGCAATTAGAGGTAATCTCTCCGGCCCTAGTACGAAAAGTACGAGTAGAAAAATAACAAATAATTCCCAAAACCCTATATCAAACATATAGTTTATTTTTTATCTTTTGATGAAGATTTGCTGTCTATTATATTATCTTCAGACTCTTCTTTAGAAGATTTTTTAAAACTCTTAATCGCTGCACCTAAATCAGAACCAACATTTCTTAGTTTTTTTGTTCCAAATAAAACAACGATAATTATCAGAATTAATAATATTGACCAAGGTGATATACCACTAAGCATCTTTTTTCCTCATTTATTTCTTAATTTCTTTTCATCATGACCAGAAATTCCAAATCTCCCACGTAGCTCATGTAAAACGTCTTGAGTTGATAAATTATTATTAGATAACATAACAATGGAATGAAACCATATATCTGCTGTCTCATGAATGATATCTTTTTTTTCTTTCGAATTAACAGCTTCAATTAATTCATTAGTTTCCTCTAAAATTTTTTCTCCAATATATTTATCACCCTTTGCAAACAATGACGCAACATAGGATGTATCTGGTTGAGCATCTTTTCTTTTATTTATTACAACATCAAGTTCATATAAAATGTTGTTGTCATTTTTAATATGTTCCATTCTCATAGAGTAACATAATTAATATTATTCACGCACTAAAACTCCATGAGTTTTTAGATAATCTTTAACTTCCTTGATAGTAAAAATTGAATAATGAAAAATGCTGGCAGCTAAGACTGCATCAGCTTTACCCAAAATAATAGCATCTTTGAGGTGATCTAAGGATCCAGCACCACCAGATGCAATAACAGGAATATTAACATTTGAAGAAATGAGATTAAGTAGTTCTATATCAAATCCTTGTTTTGTTCCATCTCGATCCATACTTGTTAACAATATCTCACCTGCTCCTCTTTTCTCAACATCTTTTGCCCATTTAAAAGCATCATTACCAGTATTTTTTCTACCTCCATGAGTGAAAACTTCCCATGTTTGTGTTTGGTTATTTTTTTTTACATCTATAGCCGCAACTATACATTGTCGCCCAGTTTTGTTTGTGATTTCATTAATTAAATTTGGATTTTCTACGGCAGCAGAATTTATGGTTACTTTATCAGCTCCTGCATTCAATAAATTATGTACATCCACAAAAGATGAAACACCTCCTCCTACTGTCAGTGGAATAAAAACTTCTTCAGCAACTTTTTCAACCGTATCTATTATTGCTTTTCTTTTTTCGTGTGTTGCTGTTATATCTAAAAATGTTATTTCATCTGCATTTTCATAATCATATCTTTTGGCAATTTCTACCGGATCACCTGCGTCTTTTATTTCTTTAAATTTAGTACCTTTCACGACTCTTCCTTGGTCAATATCCAAACAAGGAATAATTCTTTTAGCTACATCCATTTATTTCTAACGCCTCTTTTAGATTGATTTTATTTTCATACAAAGCTTTACCAATAACAATGCCAGACAGACCATCTTTATCTAACTTCACAAGTTCATGTATGTCATCGATTGTCGTTATTCCGCCAGATGCAATTGTTGAAATTGATGTATTTTTAATAAATTTTTGAATGCAATCAAAATTGATACCTTCTAGCATCCCATCTTTATTAATATCCGTATAAACTATTTCAGGTATTTTATTAAGTTCCAAGAATTCAACAAAATCTTTAATATTATTATTGTTTGTCTCCTTCCAACCTTTAGATGCTATTGCGTTATTCTTAATTGCTATATCTATAATTATTTTTGATTTGTTATCATCTGATAAATTCGGTATGAAATCAGGATCTGAGATAGATTTTGTACCAATTATAACTCTATCTATTCCAGCAGTAAAATATTGTCTCAAAGTAGATTCATTTCTTATTCCTCCACCTACTTGAATAAATAGATCAGTAAATTTTTTTCTTATTGAATTTATAACTTCAAAATTTGAAGGGGTGCCTGAGCTGGCACCATCCAAGTCAATTATATGTAAATTTTTACATCCTTGATCTACCCATCTTTGTGCAATCTCTAACGGGTTGTCTGAATATTCTATAACTTGAGAATAATCACCTTTAGAAAGTCTGACACATTTTTTATTTTTTATATCAATAGCTGGAAATATTTTTATCATTATTCAATATCTCCTTCCCAATTTAAAAAATTTTTGAGAAATTGCAGACCATTCTTAGAGCTTTTTTCTGGGTGAAACTGCGAAGCAATCATACTATTTTTTTGAATAATTGATGTAAATTTTTTGCCATAGTTTGTTGTGCCTAAAACTACCTTAGGATCTTCAGGCTCAACATAATAACTATGCACAAAATAGAAATAACTATGATTTTCTATATCTTGCCAAATATTATGATTAGATGTATGTTCAACTTTATTCCAACCCATATGAGGTATCTTTAGATTTTTTCCTAAACTTTTAAATCCAGTAACTTTGCCAGTAATAACATCAAGGCACTGAACTCCTTCATCTTCTTCACTGAAACTCATAACTGCTTGTAAACCCATACATATTCCTAAGAAAGGTTTTTTAGTTATGTGATTTTTAAATTCATCAAGGTCAAATACTTGAGAAATATTATTCATACAACTGCCTACAGCGCCTTGTCCTGGTAGTATGATATGACTCGAATTTTTTATATCTTTAAAGGATGTTGAGACTTTAACATTTGAATTTTTATCTAAAACATTTTTAACTGCTTTATAAACACTATGGATATTACCCATGCCATAATCAATGATTACAACTTCTGCCATTACAATGTATCTTTAGTCGATGGAATTTTGTCTTTTTGTCTATTATCAATTTCCACAGCCATTCTTAAAGCTTTACCAAAAGCTTTGAAGAGTGTTTCTGCTATATGATGGGAATTTGAACCTCTTAAATTATCTACATGCATTGTCACTTTTGCATGATTAACAAAACCTTGAAAAAATTCTTGTAGTAAATCAATATCAAATTCTCCAACTCTTGACCTTGGGAATTTCACATTAAATTCTAGTCCTGGTCTGCCAGAAAAGTCTAATACAACTCTAGATAAAGATTCGTCTAATGGTATATATGCAGAGCCAAATCTTGTAATTCCCATTTTATTTCCTAATACTTTGTCAAATGATTGACCTAACACAATACCTACATCCTCAACGGTATGATGTGCATCTATATGTAGATCGCCCTTTGCATTTAATTCAATATCAAACATTCCATGTTTAGAAACTTGTTCTAACATATGTTCCATAAATGGTATGCCAATTTGGATTTTCGATGTTCCAGTTCCATCTAGATTAATATCAATATTAATATTAGTCTCTTTCGTTATTCTTTCTAGTGCAGTTTTACGGTTTTTCATAACATATCTATATCATATTATATCGAGATAAGCCATCGCTTTAGCTCTAGAAAAAATTAGCATAGATCAAGTCAAATTTTTTGGATTAGAAAATATTTTTGTAATTTTTGTTGCAATATCTTTTTCCAATAAAGAATGTCCTGCATTATCAATTATATATAGATTTGCCTTTTTATAAACTCTCTTAAGATCATAGGCTTGATTAAGAGGACATACCATATCATATTTTCCATGTACAATATAACATTTAATATTTTTTATAATATCTATATTTCTAATGATCTGGTTTTCTTTTATAAAACAATTATTTTTAAAATAATGGGTTTCTATTCTAGCAAGTGATATTGAACAATCTTTAAAGCTTTTTCTAACAGTCTTAGATTTTTCAACTGTAGAGCAAGCGCCTTCCCAGTTAGACCACTTCAAACAAAAATCATTAGAGTGTTTTTTAGTAGATTTATGTATTTTTTTATAAAAAGCATTCAAGATATTTTTTTTCTCAGAATCAGATAATAAAGATGTAAATTTTTGCCATTCGTCTGGAAATATCTCAGAAGCACCAAACTGATAAAACCAATCTATATCTTTTTTTCTGCATAAAAAAATTCCTCTTAAAACTAAGGAATAAATTGTCTCGGGAAATTTTTGTGCATATAGTAGCGCTAAAGTAGAACCCCATGATCCACCATAGAGAATAAATTTTTGTATATCTAATTTTTTAGTAATTTTTTTTATATCATCAATCAATAAATTGGTAGTATTATTCTTAACACATCCATAAGGAATAGATTTACCAGAACCGCGTTGATCAAATAGCACTATATGATAAATCTTTGGATTAAAAAATCTTTTATAAATCTTTGATAAACCAGCACCTGGCCCGCCATGTAAAAAGATAATTGGTATCCCTTTTGGATTGCCAACTTCTTCTACATAAAGAGTATGTATAGAATCAACCTTTATAAAATGTTGTTTGAATGGTTTGATATCTGGAAATAATTTCATATTTAATAGGGGTACTTTTCACCATTTGGTCTTGTTTGAAATATTCTTAGACTCCACATGTATTGGTCTGTATTTTTAGAGATAAGTTTTTCAAGGCAATTATTAATTTGAGCTGCATCTTTATTAATATCATTGCTCGGGAAATTTTTTAATGGTTCATCTATATATGTAATATATTTGTTATCTTTTTCAGAAAAATGCGATACACATGGAATGACTATTGAATTTGTCATTTGAGCAATTTTACTAATAGATGTAAGTGTAGATTTTTTATTATCAAAAAAATCTGCGAACACAGTGTTCGTTGATTCAATATCTTCATCAGCAACATAATAAAAAATACAAGGTTTCTTTAATCCTTTTATTATTCCTTTAAAACTCATACCGCCTCTAGGAAAGACAACCACATTGTCGGTTGGTTTGCTTCTAGACTTTCCAACAAACCAATTCAAAAGTGAACTTCTAAGTGGTTTATACATACTAATAATAGGATATTTTGATAAAGATCTTCCACCGAAGTCAACAGACATAGTATGCGGGGTTAATAAAATGATACTTTTATTGTTTGATAATTGATGATCAATATGATGACTATTTTTAATAACACAAATTTTTTGCAGTCTATCATTAGATCTCCACCATAAAACAGGTAAATTAAAATATGATTTACCTAAGTTTAATAAGTTTTTTTTTGTTAATAAAAGTATTTCCTGAGAATTCATATTTGTAAAACACATTGATAAATTTTTCTTAACAATATTACGACGTTTAGTGCTGGTATAATAAATAATCAGACCTGTTAAAGCTCCCAAAATGTCACGTAAAATTTTTGGAAGATTAGTCAAAATAAAACTAATAAAAATTAATATCCAATCTAGCCAATAATTTGGGAATAGGAATTTTAGAAAAAATTTCTCACCTTTGTTGATTGACATATTAAGAGGATTTTTTTTTGATAGAAACGGTTTAGCTTTTTCCATAAGTATTCTTAATATTTCCAAAAATATGGAGTTAAAATAATCAATAATGTGAATATCTCTAATCTTCCAAGTAACATTGTAAAAGATAATAAGTATTTTGAAAAATCATTCATTAAAGAATAATTATCTGAAGCGACTCCCAAAGCAGGGCCAAGATTGTTAAGGCATGCCGCAGTAGCTGAAAAAGCTGTTAAAAAATCAGTTCCTGACGCAAAGAGTATTAATGAAATTATAAAATACGAAAATAAATATAAAACAAAAAAACTCCATACTGTTGTTGATACATCTTCAGATACAATTTTTTCATTTAATTTAATTGGAATTTCTGCCGATGGATGTAAAATCTTCATCAATTCTTTTTTCGCTAATTTGAATAATAATACTATTCTCATTATTTTAATTCCACCACCTGTAGAGCCAGTGCACGCACCAACAAAACTAATTATAATTAAGAATGTTAAAATGAAGCTTGGCCATACTGTATAATTAGTGCTTGTAAACCCTGATGTTGTTATGAATGAGACAGCCTGAAAAATAATATGTCTCAAATTTATGTTTTTAGACTCACTAATATATAAAAAAACTAATAAAACCAAAATTATAAAAATAATTAAAAATAAATAAGCAGAAACTTCTCCATCATTTTTATATATTTTGATATCTCTATTTTTTAGAAACATATAATGTAAAACAAAATTTATTGCAGACAGCAACATAAATACTATGCATATTATTTCAATTAAATAATTGTTAAAGTAACCAATGCTTTGACTATGAGTAGAAAACCCACCAATGGCAATAGTTGAAAAGCTATGGGCAATTGCATCAAAAATATTCATTCCTACCGCATAATAAGAAACTGCACATAGAACAGTTAATCCAATATATACACTCCATAAGTTTTTAGCAGTCTCAGCAATTCGAGGAGAAATTTTATTGTCCTTTATAGGTCCAGTTGTTTCTGCTTTATATAATTGCATTCCTCCGACACCAAGCATAGGCAGTATTGCTAAAGCAAGTATGACAATACCCATTCCACCTAGCCACTGTAATTCTTGTCTATAAATTAAGATAGAATATGAAAGATCATCAAGATTAGAAATGATCGTAGCGCCAGTGGTAGTCCATCCTGATGTAGATTCAAATAATGCATCTGAAAAACTAAGAGATAACTGAGGATCTATCATAAATGGTATTGATCCAAAAATACTTAACACAACCCAAAATAAAACTACAATTAGAAAACCTTCTCTTATATTAATGTCATGTTGTATATTTTTATTTGGTAAATAAAAAAATAATCCAAAAAATAATATAATCAAGGATGATAAAATAAATGTTGCAAGATTATTATCTTGATAGATTAATGAAATTATCATAGGAAATATTAACGTAACACTAAACATCATTAACATTATTCCTAGTATTTTTTTAATCAATGAATAATTCATATTGTGTTAGAAAAATCCAACCTCTACTTGAAACATTTTTTCAACTTTTGAAATATCTTTCTTATCTAGTAAAAATATAATCATATGATCGTCTGACTCTATCTTAATATCAGTATTCGCAAGTATAACTTTATTTTTTCTTACAACAGCTCCAATATTAACTGTATCAGGTAAATTTAATTCTGATATTTTTTTACCAACTATTTTAGAAGTTTTTGAATCCCCATGGACTATTAATTCTAGTGCTTCAGCGTCTCCAAATCCAAGAGAGAAAACACTAACAATATCACTTGTTCTTACCGACGCTAATAACGAGCTAATTGTTACATCTTCAGGTGAAATTACAACATCAATTTCTTTTGAAACCAAATTTCTATATGATGATTTATTGATAATGGCGATAGTTTTTTTAGCACCCATTTCTTTAGCTAATTTTGATGAGAGTATATTCATCTGATCATCATTCGTGACAGCACAAAAATAGTCTACTGAATCAATTCCTTCATTTTTAAGTAGCTCTTCATCCGCAATATCATTATTAAGGACTACAGTTGATGACAATTTTTGAGCTACGTTTTTTGAAATTTGTTTATCTTTTTCTATAAGTTTTACTTTATAGATAGATTCTAATCTATTAGCTAAGGCGCTGCCTATATTACCACCTCCAGCTATCATAACATTATGAGGGTTTTCAGAGGACATCCTTAATTCGCTCATGAAACGCATATTTTTTTCAGTGGCCATAAAAAATACATCGTCGTCTGGAAGTATAACTGTGTCACCATTAGGAAAAATTGGTTTTTTGTTTCTATATATTGCAACAACTTTTACATCAACATTAGGAAGATCCTTTTTGAATTCTGATAACTTACGACCTGATAATGGACCTTCTTTTAACACAGTTGCAGCTACAACTTGAATTAAACCTCCAGCAAACTGAAAAGCTTGGAAGGCACCAGGATGATCAATAATATTTCTTACATAATCTGTCAGTAAAAGGCTAGGACTTATAACTTCGTTGATAGAAAAGAAATCATTATCAAAACCATATTCATTATTAAGATAATCATTTGCTCTTAGTCTTGCAACTCTTCTTGGTACATTAAAAATTTTTTTTGAAATCTGACAAGCACTAAGATTAACTTCATCATGGCCTGTTACAGCAATAACCATATCGCAGTTTTCTGTATCTGCTGCTTTTTGAACAGACGGAAAGGTTGCATTACCATGAATAGTTTTTAAATCAATTTTTTCTTTGAGGCTTTCAAGAACTTGCTTATCATTATCTATCAATGTTATATCATTTCCATCATCGGACAGCATTTTAGCTACTGAAGAACCGACTGAACCGCCACCAAAGACAATAATTTTTTTCATTATGAGTAAGTTTTCAAGACCCTATTCTACACTAAATTTTTATAATAAAAATGGTAATTATCATCTTATATTAAGAATTTTTTTTAAAGATTTTGATAGATTTTCGTTGGAATTATATAAATCACCAGCAGTTATCATATTTCTACTTGGCAACTGAAGTTTATGGATAATAATTATTCCATCATTAACTGCAATAGATAAACCATCTTTACTAAATCCTAAAATTTCACCAGGTTTGTTAGAATGCTTTGACTGCGCATAACTAGCAGAAGATATTTTGATAGTATTATTAATTATGTTTGCTTCTGCTATAGGCCATTCTACAAATGCTCGAATTTGGTTTAAGATATTTTTTCCTGTGTCATTCCATTCTATCTGAGCTTCGCTTTTGTGAATTTTTCGAGCATATAAACTTTCATTGTTATTTTGTTTAATTAAAACAGAATTATTTTTTATCAATTTTATGACATCATTTAATTTTGACGCAGCTAGTTTAGATAAATTAGTTTGCAAGGTTAGAGTATCATCATCTGCTTTAATCACATAATCAAATGATGAAATTATATCTCCTGTATCTAAGTTTTCATCAATCTTAAAAAATGTTATACCAGTTTTTTTATCTCCATTTAATAAAGCTCTTTGAATTGGGGCTGCACCTCTCCACTTTGGTAAAAGAGAGCAATGAATATTGAGTGCTCCATATTTTGGTATATTAATTAGATCTTTTGGTAATATTTTTCCATAAGAATAAATTATAAATAAATCTGGACGCATATCACTCAAAATATTTATTAAATCTTTATCTTGTAAATTCTTAGGTTTTAAGCAGTTAATATTTATTATATCAGAATAGATTTCAACTGGAGTTTTTTGGATTTTCCCTCTTTTCCCTATTTTACTATCTTGAGTGATAACAGTTTGTAAATCATATTTTTGTTTAAGAATCTCATCTATTATAAAGTGTGTGTATGATGGACTTCCAAAGAATATTATTTTCAAAACAATTCCTCAAAAATTATATAGAATAAGGTACATTTTTTCTTTCAAATTTTTTACCTTCTGCTTCTAACTTTTGAATTTTTTTTGCTATACGATCTCTCTTTAGTGAAGAAATATAATCAACAAATAATTTACCATTTAAATGGTCAATTTCATGTTGAACACAAACTGCCAACAAACCGTCAACATCACGAGTATAAAATTCTCCATTAGGTAATTGCGCTTTGAAAGTTATATTATTATATCTATTCACCTTTTCATAAAAACCTGGAACTGATAAACACCCTTCTTCAAACTCTATTTCATTCTTTTTATCTTGAATTTCAGGATTTATTAAAATTAAAGGTTCATTCCTATCAGGACTTATGTCTATAACAATAATGCGTTTAATAATATTGACTTGAATGGCAGCAAGACCTATGCCATTTTCTGCATACATAGTCTCTAGCATATCTTCAACTACTTTCTCTAAATTTGTATCAAACACCTCAACTTTAGGACATTTTTGCCTAAGTCTACTATCTGGAAAATGCAATATTTTTAGTTTGGCCATTTTTTATTTTAAAAAAGTATTTGTCAAATGCTTACATTTAATAGTATAAAGTAAAACAATAGAATTATATAAGAGTTCATATAAGAAATGAAAAATTTATTGATAGTTGAATCGCCAACAAAGGTTAAAAGTATTGAGAAGTTTCTAGGCAATGAGTATAAAGTCCTTGCATCCGTTGGGCATGTTAGGGATTTGGTGGCTACTGGTAAAAAGGGTATTAATGTAGAAAATGGATATGAACCTGTATGGAAAGTATCTAATGATAAAAAAGAAATTTTAGCAGATATTAAGAAATATTCAGAAACAGCTGAATCAGTATATTTTGCTACTGACCCAGACAGAGAAGGAGAGGCCATCTCTAAGCATATTTTTGATATTTTAAATAAATCTAAACTACTAACAAATAAGAAAATTTATAGGATTGCATTTAATGAGATAACTAAAAATGCAGTTTTAGAAGCAATAAAAAATCCAAGGGAAATTTCAGATAATTTATGGAATGCATATTTAGCAAGAAGAACATTAGATTATCTGATGGGTTATGATATATCTGAATTTTTATGGAAAAAAGTAAGCAGAGATGCGCGCGCAGGCAGAGTACAAAGCCCAGCATTACGACTAATAGTTGAAAGAGAAAAAATAATATCAGAATTTAAACCAGTTGAGTTTTGGATTACTAATGCGACATTATGTAAAGATTCTGATTGTATAACAGCTGAATTAATATCAGTTGATGGAGAAAAAATTAAAAAAGACAATATAACATCTGTTAAATCAGAAGCTGAAGCGAAAATTATAAAAAATGATATTGAAAGTAATAATAAGACTAAAATAGAATCTATTAAATCTAGTGAAAGAAAAAATAAACCGAGAGCACCTTTTACAACAGCCTCTTTACAACAAACTGCTTATACTACACTTGGTTTTTCAGTAAGACAGACATCTAGTATTGCACAAAAACTATACCAAGGCATTAGTATTGAAGACGAAGGTCTTACTGGATTGATAACATATATGAGAACTGACTCAACGAATTTGTCAGTAGATCATCTTAACGAAATTAAGGATTATCTAAATGAAAAACATCCAAAATATACACCTAAAGAATTTAGAAAATATGCAAATAAAGTTAAAAATGCTCAAGAAGCTCATGAAGCAATTAGGCCTACATCAATATTCAATACTCCTGAAAAAATAAAAAAATATTTAGATCAAAATGAATTTAAATTATATGACTTAATTTGGAGAAGAACTGTTGCTTCTCAAATGACAGATGCCATTCATAATCAGCTTACTCTAGAGATGTCGATGAATGATAAATATATTTTTAGATTTACTGGATCATTCATCAAAGAAAGTGGTTTTAAAGAGGTATATAATCCAGCTTTAGACGATGATAAAGAAAAAATTAACAAAGTATTTCTTGAAGGACTAAAAGAAGGTGAAAATCTCTCATTAAAAAATGTTAATATTGAACAAAAATTTACTCAGCCGCCACCTAGGTATAACCAAGCAAGCTTAATAGCTGCTCTAGAAGAACTCGGTATTGGAAGACCGTCAACTTATGTCACTATCATTTCAAAAATTATGGAAAGTAATTACATAGATCCAGATAAGAGTAATTTCCAGCCAACTGCTCTAGCAAAAGTAGTTTGTGAAACTTTAACTGAACACTTCAGTAACGATTTAGTAGATTTTGAATTTACAGCTAGATTAGAAGATGATCTTGATAAAATTTCTAGAGGAGAACAAGATTTTAAAAATTGTATTAAAGAAACATATGAACCATTCAGAACAAACTTATTAAATAAGCAAGAGACAGTAGATATTTCCGAACAAAGAGAATTAAAAAACCTTGGAATTCATCCTGAAACAAAAAGACCTGTAACAGTAAGATTAACAAAGTACGGTCCTACTATTCAGATGGGTACAAAAGAGGATGAAGAAAAACCTAAATGGGCCGCACTAACACCAGAACTTAAAAAAAATATTGATAACATAACTTTAGATGATGCAATGAAATTGTTCAATCTGCCTGAAAAGATAGGTTTATTCGAAAATGAAGATATATTAATAAACATCGGCCCATATGGTCCATATATAAAATGCGGAAATACCAATGTGTCTGTTAGAGATAAAGATATTTTTGAAATAACAGAAATTGAGGCACAAGGACTTATTAAAGATAAAAAAGAATTAGATGCAAATAAACAAATTAAATTTTTTGAAAAATCTAATATAAAAATTCTAAATGGTATTTATGGTCCATATGTTACTAACGGAAAAGTGAATGTTAAAGTTCCTAAAGATGTTGAACCATCATCTCTTGAGGAATCTGTGTGCATTGAAATGTTAGATAATGCACCAAAAAGAAAAAGAAGAAGATTTAGATCTATCAGAAAATGAAAACTGGTAGTCCTGCTGATTCAGTAACATTTTTGAAAAAAGGAAAAATAATACTATACCCAACTGAAGCAGTGTATGGTTTAGGTTGTAATCCTTTTAATGAATATGCAGTGAAAAAAATATATAAAATAAAAAAAAGATCAATGAATAAAAAAATGATTGTTATTGGTTCGAAACTTGAGCATTTCAAAAATCTAATAGATTTAGAAAAATTGAAGGAAAAGGTACTTAAATCTTGGCCAGGACATAAAACCTGGTTAATTCCAGCAAAAAAAAGTTGTCCAGACTGGCTTTATGATGTTGATACAGGTTTAATAGCAATAAGATGTTCAAACCATAAAATAGTTAAAAACATATGTGATAATTATAAAAGTCCAATAATTTCTACAAGTGCAAATCTAAGTGGTGATAAAATTACCAACTCATATAATGAAATTATAAATTCTATTGGTAGTAATATTGATTTTATTGTAAATGGTGATATTGGGAATGAGACTAAACCAAGTATTATAGAAATAATGAATACAGGTGAAATCATAAGAAAATAATTATGAAAAAAAATATAAAAATAGTGGAAGAGCGATTTTCACAATTACATAAAGATCTTATTAAAAATTTTTACAAACATGATACTGGTGTGTCTGAAAAAATCACTAAGTGGAAATATAAATATGGTGGTGGCGGTACAAGTTGTTTGATGATAAGCAAAAATGTTTTTGAGAAAGTAATGATAAACTTTTCATCTATTAAGGGCAAAAAATTACCTAATTCAGCTCTTAAAACAAGATCAAAAAATCAAAAATCATCTTTTAGGGCAATTGGTGTTTCTGTAGTAGCTCATCCAAAAAACCCATTCATCCCATGTTCTCATTTTAATGTTAGATTTTTTGTTACAGATGAATTCAAAAACAATAAATGTTCTTGGTTTGGTGGGGGATATGATTTGACACCATATTTTGCATATAAAGAAGATATAAAATTATGGCATGCTAATTCTAAATTATTGTGCAAAAAACATAATAAAAATTTTACGCTTTTAAAAAAAACATGTGATGATTATTTTTATTTAGAACATAGAAATGAAAAAAGAGGTGTAGGTGGAATCTTTTTTGATAATTTAAATACAAAAAAATTTGATAATGATTTAAATTTTGTAACTGACGTAGGTTTAGCATACCAAGACTCATATAATGAAATTATTTCTAGAAGAAAAAGAAAAAAATACAGTAAAAATCATAGACTATTTCAACTATATCGCAGAGGAAGATATGTGGAATTTAATTTATTATATGATCGTGGAACCACATTTGGCTTACAATCAGGTGGTAGGCCAGAATCAATTTTGATGTCTCTCCCTCCAATGGTGTCATGGGTGCCTTTAAAAACAAATTTATTGAGAAAATATAATAGAGATTTATTAAAATTTATAAAAAAATAATCCTATTTAAGAATTTCATTTAATAATTCAATATTACTTGCAGATTCTTCATCAGATAAACTTACAATCGCAGTAGTTAATCTTGAAATACAACATATTTTATCTAAATCATTTTTAATTTCTATATTCCATACATGTATGTTTTTACCTAAACTTATGGGTGTAGTAATTCCAGTCACGCTACCCTTTGAAACTGGTCTTAAGTGATTGGCATTAATCTCTAAACCTACTGCTTTTTGTTTTCTCATGTTAACGCATAAATTTGACGCTATACTTCCTAATGATTCCGCTAAGACACATGATGCTCCGCCATGTAAAACACCACGTGATTGCATCGTTCTTTGATCAACTGGCATGGTCGCAGAAATGAAATCATCTCCAATTTCTTTAAATTCAATTCCCAAGTGCTGATTTAGATTATTATTTCTCAAACTTATAACATGATTTAATGTGAATTTTTCATACCATATTGCCATTTGTCTACCTATATTTATAATTCATGATAGATTAATATATCATCTTCTCTTAAAATGAAAAGAGTTGAGTTCATAAATGAAAAAAAGATTTCCTAAAGTTAGAATGAGACGCTTGAGAACAGATAAGTTTACTCGTAATCTTGTTAGAGAGCAATCTCTATCATGCTATGACTTAATTCAGCCTTTATTTGTAATGGATGGCAAAGATAAAAAACAAAAAATAAAATCCATGCCTTCCATGACAAGAATGTCAATTGATAAAATTATTAAGGAAGTTAAGATATTAAAAAATCTAGGTATTCAAGCTGTAGCATTATTTCCTAATATAACAGACAAAAATAAATCCAATGATGGGAAGGAATCATATAATCCAAATGGCCTAATACAAAATTGTATTAATGAAATTAAAAATAAAGTTGATGGTATAGGAGTTATAAGTGATGTTGCGCTTGATCCATATACATCACATGGACAAGACGGGATTAGAAATAAGAAAGGCAAAATATTAAATGATGAAACTATAGATGTATTGGCAAAACAAGCAATCAGCCATGCTTCAGCTGGAGCTGATATTGTGGCGCCATCAGATATGATGGATGGTCGTGTTAAACGCATCCGTCAAGAACTTGAAAAAGAAGGTTTCAAAGATACTAAAATATTATCTTATGCAGCTAAATATTCATCTAATTTTTACGGACCTTTTAGAGATGCTGTTGGTTCTAATAAAAACTTAGGTAAATCAAACAAAGATACTTATCAAATGGATTTTGCAAATAAAAAGGAATCGTTTAGAGAGATAGAGTTAGATATAAATGAAGGTGCAGATATTATTATGATCAAACCTGCAATGCCATATCTAGATATAATATCAGCAATTAATAATGAATTTAATGTACCAATATTTGTTTATCAAGTTAGTGGCGAATATTCTATGATTAAAGCAGCCTGTCAAAAAAAATGGCTAAATGAGAAGAAAATTGTACTAGAATCTTTAACAGCTATGAAGAGAGCAGGAGCAAATGCAATATTTACATACTATGCCAAAGAAGCTGCTAAGTGGCTATCATGAAAAAATTTGCGGTTATAGGTAATCCTATAGAACATAGTTTATCACCAACAATTCATACATTATTTGCACAAGAACAAGGTGAAGTAATTGATTATAAAAAATTATTATCCACAAAAAATACATTCCAAGAAGATATAAAATTATTTTTTGATAACGAAGGAATAGGAATGAACGTCACAATTCCATTTAAAGATAATGCATATTTAATATCAGATGAAAACGATAAAAGCTCAATATTATGTAAATCAGCAAATACACTTTTTAAAAAGGATAACAAAATTAAATCTTACAATACTGATGGAGATGGATTATTAAATGATTTTGATAAAAATTCAATAGATGTTGAAAACAAAAAAATTCTTGTGATTGGTGCTGGTGGGGCTGCTAAAAGTATTTTAACTACATTATGTAATAGAAAACCTAATTCCGTACATATATTGAATAGAACTAAAAATAAAATTCCTATAATACTAGATAATATAAAAACTAATACAACAATAAATATCTATGAAGAGGGCATGAACTTTGATCTTATAATTAATACAACATCCATAAGTATGATCAATTCAGAAATAATATTTCCTAAAAATATTTTTATGAATGATTCTATTTCCTATGATTTATTTTATTCTAAGCAAAAAACTAAATTTCAATTGTGGTCAGAAGAATCTGGAGCTAAAGAAGCTTACAATGGACTAGGAATGCTTATTGAACAAGCTGCTTTATCATATGAAATTTGGAATAATTATAAACCTGATACAACACATATAAAAAAAAGCTTAGGTTTTTAATTTTAAATACTCATTCTTGAGATCTACATAACTTTTAGCTGAATATTTCAAAAATTCTTTTTCCTCATTTGTTAGTTTTCTTGCTTTCTTAACTGGCGTTCCTAAGTACAAATAACCACCTTCAATTTTTTTACCTGGACCAACTAAGGACCCAGCAGCTAACATACTTCCAGATTCTATAATTGCTCCATCAAGTACTATACTACCCATTCCGATCAAACAGGTGTCTTCAATGGTACAGGCATGCAAAATAACAGAATGGCCTATAGTTACATCGTCTCCTACTATTAAAGGGAACTCTTCACTATAGTGACTTTTATGAGTCACATGTAGAATAGAGCCATCTTGTATATTCGTTCGACTCCCAACATTAATAGAACTAATATCACCTCTAGCAACTGATTGCGGCCAAAAAGCGCTATCCTCACCAACAGTAACATTTCCTATAATAGTTGCTGCCATATCAATGTATGCAGATTCATGAATTTTTGGATTATAGTTTTTAAAATCTCTAATCATAAGATAAATATTCCTTTCGATACTTTAACCATATATTATAGTCATAAAAAACAAAAGGTAGGTGAATTTTTATGACTGATAGAATAGTAATGAAAGTAGGTGAATCATTGGTTGCCGGTGGTCCAGCAGGTACTGCGGCAGAACCTGAAGTTATAATAGGTGAATTAGATGGTCCTTTTGGTACCGCATTTGCAAATTTATTGGGTGATCAAGCAAAAGGGCATTCAAAAGTCTTGGCTATTATGAATACAGATATTATGGTTAAACCTGCAACTATTATGGTAAGTAAAGTTACAGTTAATAATAATAGATATACAAATATTTTAATGGGAACTGTTCAAGCTGCTATAGCTAATGGCGTTTTAGATTCGGTTAGAAATGGAGATATCCCAAAGGAAAAAACAAATGATGTAGGAGTAATTGTGTCAGTTTGGTTAAATCCATCTGTTGCAAAAGACGATAATTTAGATCATAAAATATTATTTGATATACATAGAAAAGCAA
Organism: Gammaproteobacteria bacterium; assembly: GCA_002716945.1. GTDB lineage: Bacteria > Pseudomonadota > Gammaproteobacteria. Next base: position 20,619 of record PBCF01000001.1, read on the forward strand.
CAACACAAGCTATCAACAAAGCTATGAACAATCAACCAGATATTGATTGGTTGCTTGAGAAGCAAGATTCTATAATACACAAATATTTTCAAATGGGACTAGATGGAAAAATTTAATCTATATGATTAATAAATTAGCTTTATATTTAAAATTAATGAGGGTGGATAAACCAATAGGATATTATTTACTCTTTTGGCCTGTTGGTTGGGCGTTTTTAATTGCCACATCAGGAAATCCAAATATATATTATTTAATAATTTTTATTTTTGGTGTAATAGCAACTAGATCTGCAGGTTGTATAATAAATGATTATTTTGATCAAAATATAGATAAAAGAGTTAGTAGGACTAAAAATAGAGTATTAGCGAATCAATCCATAACAAATGAAGAGGCAATTATATTATTTCTATTTTTAGTAATTTTTTGTTTTATTTTACTCTTAATGTTAGGCCTAGAAATTTTATTATTTGCAATATTTTCATTTGCACTATTAATCTTATATCCTCTGGCTAAAAGATATTTTAAATTACCACAACTTATTTTAGGTCTTGCTTTTGGCTCAAGTATACCGATGGTTTATATATTAGAAACCGGGAAAATAGATATAAATTGTCTACTGATATATTTAACTACTATTCTATGGGCTATAGTGTACGACACATATTATGCTATGGCAGATAAGCAGGATGATATAAGACTTGGCGTTAAATCATCTGCAATATTTTTTGGTGACAATGATATCAAATATTCTTTATATCTTCATTTCTGTGTGGTTTTATTATTTACAATAATTGGACTCATAAATAACTTTCAAATTATTTTTTATATCTTCTTATTAATAAGTTTATTAAATATTATTTATCAAAATACACTTGCGAAAAAGAGAATACCTTATCAATGTATAGCGGCTTTTGAAAACAATAATATCTTTGGATTAATTATAACTTTTGGTCTAATATTTAATTATCTATAAATTATGAATAAGAAAGAAATAAGACATAATTGGACAATTTCTGAATTAGAAGAAATATATAATGAACCATTTAATGACTTGCTTTGGTCTGCGCATCAGTTGCATAGAAATTACCATGATCCTAATGAAGTACAAATATCTACACTAATGTCAATTAAAACAGGGGGTTGCCCAGAAGACTGCAAATATTGTTCACAAAGCATTAAATATGATACAAATCTAGAACGAGAAAAAACTTTACCATTATCAGAAATAATTAATCAAGCAAAAAAAGCAAAAAGTCATGGGGCAACAAGATTTTGCATGGGGGCAGCATGGAGAAATTTAACAGACAATAATCTTGAAAAAGTCATCAAGATGATAAAAGAAGTAAAAAAATTAAATTTAGAAACTTGTGTAACATTAGGTATGATAAGTATAGACCAAGCGACAAAGTTAAAGGCTTCAGGGTTAGATTATTACAATCACAATTTAGACACTTCTGAGGAATATTATTCCAAAGTAGTAACAACACGCAAATATCAGGATAGATTAAATACACTTGAATGTGTTAGAAAAGCGGGTATTAAAGTATGTTGTGGGGGAATTATTGGATTAGGTGAATCAAAACTAGATAGAATAAAATTGATTCATGTGTTAGGTAACTTAAAAGAACATCCAGAATCTGTACCTATTAATAAATTAGTTAAAATTAAAGGGACACCATTTTTTGAAAATGCAGATGTTGATGAATTTGATTTTATTAGAATAATAGCATTAACAAGAATAGTAATGCCTAAATCATATGTAAGATTATCTGCTGGTAGAGATTCAATGAATGATCAAATGCAAGCATTATGTTTTTTTGCTGGAGCGAACTCTATCTTTTATGGAGATGAATTACTCACAGCTAAAAACGCGTCTGAAATCCATGACCAATTATTGCTGGATAAACTGAAAATAAGAACCGTATAAATTTAGTTAGTGGCAAATTTTTCACAAAAAAATTTAAAATATAAGAATCTTGGTTATTATAGAACGAGATTAGTAGCAAATTCTGCTCAAGATGTATTATTCAAATTAAACAAAAAAAAATATATTTCTTTTGCAAGCAACGATTATTTAGGATTAGCAAACAATAAAAAAATAAAAAAGGCTTTTATAAAAGGTATAGACAAATATGGAATTGGATCAGGTGCTTCACCACTTATAAGCGGGTATACATCTGCGCATCAATATCTTGAAAATGAACTGGCAGAATATCTTGGTTTCGAATCAGCTTTGATATGTAATTCTGGATACCTTGCTAATATAGGTTTAATAAATGCAATAGCAGAAAGAAATATAGTGATGTTACAAGATAAAGAAAATCATAATTCAATTATTCAAGGTTCAAGATTATCAAGTACTAAATTAGTTAGGTATAAACATTTATCTGAAATAGATTTAAATAATCAATTAAAAAAAAATGAATTCTATAAAGAAAAAATAGTTTTTACAGAATCTGTTTTCAGCATGTCTGGAGACATATCAAACATAAAAAATATTCATAAAATTTCAAAAAAATATGGATCTTTATTATTTGTTGATGATGCGCATGGTTTTTGTGTTATGGATAAAATAAGAAAAAAAAATACTTTGCCTAATGTATGTAGTTTCCAAGATATAAATCCCAAAAAAATTGATGCATATATAGGAACATTTGGCAAAGCTGTTGGTACATTTGGGGCGTTCATTGCTGGATCAAAGGATTTAATTCAACTTCTCATTCAAAATTCAAAACCATATATATATTCAACATCTCTGCCGGCTTCTATTGCTGAAGCAACTAGAGCAAGTCTTAAATTGATTCTTAAGAATCATGATTATTTTGATAGATTGTATGAAAATATATCTTTATTTAGAAAATATGCACTTGATTCAGGTCTTAAAATAAATTATTCAATTACACCTATACAAACTATAACTATTGGAAATCCAATAAAAGTCATGAAAGTTCATAAATTACTATTAAAAAAAGGACTATTCGTACAAGCAATCAGATACCCAACGGTTCCTAAAAATTGCGATAAAATCAGAATAACAATCACGAGTAATCATAAAAAACAACATATAAGAAAACTCATAAATTGTTTGATTGAAGAATCAAAACTGTAGATAATAAAACTCATTAATTTTACTAAAATATTACATCTATGAGTAAATTGATTAAAACAAATATATTGCTAGGAATAACTGGAAGCATAGCAGCTTATAAAGCAGCTGATATTGCCAGTATGCTTAAAAAAAATAACTGTAATGTTAAAGTTGTTATGACAAAAAATTCTACTTCATTTATAACTGAGACTACACTAGAGTGCATATCTAATAATCCAGTTATAACAGATGATGAAAATTGCAAAAATCTTACTAATTTTACACACATAGATCTTGCCAAATGGGCCGATATCATCCTCATTGCGCCATGCACTGGTAATTTTATTAATAAATTAGCTAATGGATATGGTGATGATTTACTATCAACTATCTGCTTGGCATTTACTAAGCAAATTTTTGTTGCTCCAGCAATGAACCCAAATATGTGGAATAACCCAATAACACAAAAAAATATAAAGAATTTTGTAAATACAAATATTTCTATTATAGGACCAGATTATGGCATACATGCTTGTGGCGATACTGGATATGGAAGATTAATGAGTCCAGATGCAATACTCGAGCATATATCTCAATCATCTAACACTAAAGATTTTTCTAATATTAATATTCTAATAACCGCGGGCCCTACAAGAGAACCAATTGATCCAGTAAGATTTATCAGTAATTATAGTTCTGGCAAAATGGGATATTCTTTAGCAGAAATAGCTAAAGAAATGGGCGCTAATGTTGAATTAATATCTGGCCCGGTTAAATTAGAACCTATTAAAGATATAGAGACAACATACGTAGAAACATCAGAAGAAATGCTTGAAGTTGTTAAAAATAAGGTTAAATCAAAAGATATTTTTATTTCAACTGCTGCAATTGCTGATTATAGACCATCTGCATGTTCAAATACTAAATTCAAAAAATCTAATAAAAATTTGGTGATAGAATTCACGCGGGGTATCGATATCCTTAAAAAAATTTCTAAAGATAACAAAAATCTCTTTATCATAGGTTTTGCCGCAGAAACAGAAAATCTCGATAAAAACATGCTCTATAAATTAGAAGACAAAAATATAGATATTATTGTTGGGAATATAGCAAACCATCAAAAAAATATTGGTTTTGAAAATGATTCCAATGAAGTGATAATCGCTTCAAAAAATGAGAAATATCATATTCAAAAAGATAAAAAAATTCTAATAGCGAAAAAGATTTTATCTTTTATATCAAAAGAATATAAAAAGAAATTATCAATTATCAAATCTAAAGATAGAGGTAGTGATGGATTAAATTCATCATAAACTTATTAATGTCTTTTATATGCGATAACATCTTTAGAGCTTATGATATAAGAGGATTATATCCTACCGAAATTAATGAAAAAACATATAAACTTATCGGTCAATCAATAGGGACTAAAATTGCATCTACCAATCAAAAGAGAGTAGTAGTTTGCATGGATGGGAGAAACTCAAGTCCATCTTTAAAAGATAATCTTATAATTGGTTTATTGGATACAGGAATAGATGTTACTGATATAGGGATGCTTCCAACGCCTTTACTATATCACTCTCTTAAGTTTCTAAACATCGCAAATGGATTAATGATAACAGGAAGTCATAATCCAAAAGATTATAATGGAATTAAGATAGTACTAGAAAATAAAACTCTTTTTGGTAAGCATATACAGGAAATTAAACAAAACATAATAAATAATACGATTAGTTTAAGTAATACAAAAGGTGTTACTAATAAAAATGATGAAATAATTGATGATTACATAAACGTTTTACAAAAAAATTTAAAAATATCTAGTAAATTAAAAGTCACGATAGATTGTAGTAATGGCATAACAGGCAAAATAGCTAAAAAAGTTTTTGATTCATTTGAAATAGACACATTTATAATTAATGAGAATGTAAATGGTGACTTTCCAAATCATTCTCCCGATCCAACGAATGAAAACAATTTAAAACAATTACAAGAAATTATAAAGCAAAAGAATTCAGATATAGGTATTGCATACGATGGAGATGGTGATAGATTAATCATTGTTAAACCTGATTCCAAGATTATATGGCCGGATCAATTACTGATGTATTTTGCGTATGATCTTCTTCAAGACAACCCAGAAAGTAAAATTGTATATGATATAAAATGTTCTCAGCATTTAGAAGAAATTATATTAAAAAATAATGGAGTCCCAATATTATCTAGAACTGGACACTCTTTTATAAAGAAAACAATGTCATCTGAAAATGCAATATTGGGAGGTGAAATGAGTGGTCATATATTCTTTGCAGACCGTTGGCCCGGCTTTGATGATGGTATGTATGCATCCTTAAGGTTTTTAGAAATATTATCCAAACATGACTGCGATCTAGCATCTTTGCAAAATATACCTGAAAGTATTGTAACACCAGAAATTAATATACCATTTAAAGACAACAAACATTTTACTTTTATGAAATTATTTGTAAAATTAGCTAAATTCGACGATGCTAAGATTATAGACATAGATGGAATAAAAGTTATCTATGATGATGGCTGGGGCCTCATAAGATGTTCAAATACAACATCTAATATTGTCCTAAGATTTGAAGCACAAAGTAAGGAATCTATGATGAAAATACAGTCTATAATGAAAGAAAAAATGCTTGAAGTAGATACTACATTGAACATACCATTTTAATATGAAAGATATAGTTTATAGAGAAGATACAAATATAACGCCATCCATAGCTAAGGTTCTAATAGAGGCTTTACCATATATACAAAAACTTGCAAATGAAGTTATTGTCATAAAATTTGGTGGCAATGCTATGATTGACAAAAATCTTAAAAATAATTTTGCAAAAGACGTTGTGTTATTAAAGCAAGTTGGTGTTAATCCTGTTATTGTTCATGGTGGTGGTCCACAAATTACAACATATCTAGAAAAATTAAATATGAAATCTGAATTTGCCAATGGAATGAGAATTACAGATGAAAAATCAATTGATACAATCGAAATGGTTCTTGGTGGACTAATAAATAAAGAAATAGTCAACTCTATTACAGCGAATGGAGGCAAAGCTGTTGGTTTGTCAGGTAAAGATGGTGGGTTAATAAGAGCAAAAAAAATGATTGGTGAAGGAGAATATAAAAATATAGATTTTAAAAATACTGGAATAGTAGATAGTATAGATCCAACAGTAGTGAGCTTATTGGATACAACATCATTCATTCCTGTCATAGCACCAATTGGAATTGGAGAAGATTCTAAAACATATAATATAAATGCAGATTTAGTTGCTGGTAAAATTGCTAATGTTTTACAAGCAAAAAAATTTCTAATATTAACTAATACTACTGGAATTTTAGATGATAAAGATAAATTAATTAAACAAATTGATTCATCAAAGGTTAAAAAACTTATAGATAAAAATGTTATTCAGGCAGGAATGCTCCCAAAGATAATTTCAGCACTAGAAGCAGTTGCATCTGGAGTTGATCATGTACAAATTATAGATGGTACTGTTGATCATGCACTACTATTAGAACTTTTCACTGATGCTGGAATCGGTACTATGATAAGAAGAACATAAATTGATAGAACATCTATACCTATTTTTTATTTCTTTTCTTTCAAACTTATTTTCTGCATTTTCAGGTGGGGGTGCTGGTGTAATACAACTTCCAGCTATTCTTATGTTGTATAATTATCCTTTTGTAGTTTCTTTAGCGTCACATAAAATAGCAACGGTTGCTCTTGGCGTAGGTGCATCAATAAAGTTTTTTAGTAATATAAAAATTAATAAACAATTTTTTCTGACATCATTATTTATTGGTTTACCAGCAGTAATAATTGGAGCTTATTTCATTAACGGTGTTCAAGATACACAAGCACGATTAGCTCTTGGATTTTTTATTATCACCATTGCTATATATTCCTTTAGTCAAAAAACAATAGGATTAAATGAAAAAAAAATGCCGGGATCCATACTGAAAAAAACTATTGGTTTTACGCTAATATTTCTAGTAGGTTTACTAAACGGCTCTCTGTCCGCAGGCACAGGTTTATTGTTTACAATTTCCTTGGTAACAATATTTGGTATGACCTATAAGATGGCAATTGCATATACACTCATTATTGTTGGATTTTTCTACAATCTTGTAGGCGCTATTACTTTGGCAACATATGCAAGCATCAGTTGGGAAATTTTACCTTCACTGATTATAGGATCTCTTTTAGGAGGCTATATTGGAGCTCATCTATCAATATCAAAAGATAACAAAACAATTAAAAACTTTTATCAGATTGTAACTCTACTAGTGGGTTTAAAGCTAATATATAGTTAATTTATTTTTTATATTCATTGATGTATTTTGTCATATTATCCATATACTTATTATATTTATTATGTGAACTTAAATAATCAAAAACATCATCCAAACAAATCAGAGATAATATATCTATATTATATTTTTCTTTAATTTCTAATGATGCTCTCTTGTTTAATCCAATCTCCATTCGATCGAAAGCTACAAAAATAGCAGCCACTTCTGCATTATTTCCTTGTAAAAGTTCTATAGATTCAATGATAGATTTGCCAGATGATATAACGTCATCAATAATTATTGATTGTCCTCTTGGTGTGTGGCCTACAAATAATCCTTTTTCTCCATGTTGTTTTTCTTCTTTTCTGTTGAAACAATATGATTTATTGATGTTATATTTGGATTGTAAAATTGAACTTATTGTTGCAGCTAAAGAGATACCTTTGTAGGCTGGTCCAAATATAAAATCAAAATTAATATTAGAATTGATAATTAGTTGACAATAGTATTCTGATAATTTATTTAAAGTTACTCCATCATTACATGTCCCAGTGTTAAAAAAGTAAGGACTAGACCTACCAGAATTTAAAATAAAATTACCAAATTTAAGAATTTCATGCTCTAATGTGAATTCTATAAAATTATTTTTAATATTAGACATTAGCAATATATTTATACGTCTATATTAACATAGTGCAAATAAGTTTATGAGAGTTTTAACGTTAAATGTGTGTGGAATTAGAGCAAGTCAAAAAAAAGGCTTATATAATTGGTTAAAAATTCAAAAAGCAGATCATATTTGCCTGCAAGAAGTCAGGGCTAATGAAGAACAAATAAATTCAGAACTATTTACATTAAAAGGATATACACGTTATATGTCGACAGCTGAAAAAAAAGGGTATAGCGGTGTTTGTATATATACTAAAGAGAAACCATTTAAAATAGATCATACATTTGGTTCTAAAATATTTAAGGATGAAGGAAGATTTGTATCGTTAGAATATGAAAAATATATGATTTCTTCTGTATATTTTCCCTCTGGTTCATCTAGCGAAGAAAGACAAAAAATGAAATACATTTTTATGTCAAAATTTGAATCATACTTGGCAAAAATAAAAAAATCTAAAAAAATATCTATAATATGTGGCGATTGGAATATAGCACATAAAAATATAGACATAAAAAATTGGAAATCCAATCAAAAAAATTCTGGCTTTTTACCTCAAGAAAGACGATGGATGGATAAAGTGATAGATAGGTATGGGTATATTGATGCATTTAGAGTGCTAAATAACTTTCCAGATCAATATACTTGGTGGTCTAATAGAGGGAGAGCGTGGGAAAACAATGTTGGTTGGCGAATAGATTATCAGATGGTGACTCCAAATATTAAAAATAAGATAAAAAAAGTACAGATTTATACTGATCAACGTTTTTCAGATCATGCTCCTTTAATTATAGATTATGATATAAAAAGCAAATGTTAAAAGCTATAAACCCATATTTAGAAAAAAAGATGATAATTACACTCTTAATGGGTTTTGTATCTGGCGTTCCACTTCTTCTGACCATAACTTTACTACAGGCATGGTTGACAGATGAAGGTATATCTAAATCCACAATTGGTTTATTTGCACTAGTAGGTCTACCATATTCTTTTAAATTTCTATGGGCTCCAATTTTTGATAGATTTATAATTAGCTCTCTAGGCAGAAGAAGGGGTTGGCTTATACTAAGTCAAATATTTTTAATAATTTCAATTGTCCTACTTGGCTTAAGTAGTCCAAGCATGAATGCTTTTAATGTTGCAATTCTAGCACTTATAGTAACATTCTTTTCAGCTTCACAGGATATTATTATAGATGCATATAGAAGGGAATCATTGCAAGATGAGGAACAAACTATAGGGGCATCTGCATATGTTCTAGGCTATAGAATTGGTGCATTAGCTGCTGGAGCTGGTGGTCTTATTTTAGCTGATATCTTCTCATATCAATTTGTTTATGCTTTTATGGCTACAATTATGATTATAGGCGTCATAACAACAATCATTGCTGATGAACCAATAACCGAAGGTGAGCCAAAAAATTTTAAAGAAGCAGTTATCAAACCATTTAGTGAATTTTTTGAAAGATATGAAAATGAAAAAGAAAAATATATTATTCCAATTTTAATTTTATTTTTTATTTTGTTATACAAAGTTGGTGATACAATGGCCCACTCACTTAGTACAAACTTTTATCTAGATATTGGCTTCACAAAAACAGAAATAGGAACTGTAGTTAAAGTATTTGGGTTAGTTGCTACACTTATTGGTGCTTTTTTAGGAGGCCTGATTTCTCTCAGAATAGGTCTATATAAATCTCTTTTTCTTTTTGGGATCTTCCAAGCGATAGCTACACTTGGTTTTTCTGTTTTATCAATAGTAGGAAACTATATTGAAGTATTGATGATTGTTATTTCTTTAGAAAACCTAGCAGCAGGTATGGGATATACTGCATATTTAGCATTTATTGCAAATATGACTAATAAAGAATTCACAGCTACACAATTTGCTTTAATGACCGCACTTATGTCTATACCAAGAACTGTTTTATCAGGAACATCAGGTTTTTTAGTCGAACTTATGGATTGGCCACTATACTTTGTATTCTGCTCTTTGATTGCTATACCTGCTTTGATAATATTAATTAAGATACGTGGAGTTGTAAAAACATGAATGATTTTGTAGTGGCTGATTTGTGCGATCAAAACGATGATATAGAAATAATCAAGCCTATATTCCAATCCTATGGTCTTAACAAAAGTTTTTCAGGCAAAATAAAAACAGTAAAAGTCCATAATGACAATTCATATATAAAAAAACTGCTAGAAAATGATGGTGATGGCTTTATTATGGTGGTTGATGGTGGTGGCTCTCTAGAATGTGCGCTTATGGGGGATAATTTAGCTGAACAAGCATGTAAAAATAACTGGAAAGGTATTTTGATAAATGGGTGCATTAGGGATTCAGAAATTATTAATACATTACCAATTAGTATCAAAGCTTTAAATACATGCCCAATAAAAAGCATCAAAAATAATAAGGGTGAATATGATTCAAATTTATCCTTTGGCGGAGTAACTTTTATTAATGGTAATTATATATATTCGGACAGCGATGGAATAATAATTTCTACCAAAGATTTATTACAAGAAAATTAGTATGCTAAATAGTTACATAAAATTAGAAAATGTAACATTCAAAAGAAATGATCGACAAATATTTTCAAACATCTCGCTCGATATTGGCCAAGCACAAATTGTCAACATATTTGGGCCAAATGGAAGTGGTAAAACATCACTATTAAGAAATATTGTAGGACTGAGTGAACCTTATTCAGGGACAATAAAGAATAAATTCCAAAATGACCTGAACAGTGAGATAATTTTTTTAGGACATAAATTAGGTTTAAAAAAAGATCTTACTGTTGATGAAAATTTAATTTTTACACAAGAATTTTATAACTTATATGATAAAGATAAAATTAATTATGCACTTACAAAATTTAAAATAAGCAAAACAAGATATACTCCAGTTAAATACTTATCTCAGGGACAACAAAAAATAATTGGATTGTTAAAAATGTTAATAGTCCCATTTTCAATTTGGATAATTGATGAACCATATACTTCATTAGATACATCTGCATCTGAAATATTAGACTCAGTTATGGAAGAACACACTTATAAAAAAGGAGCAATAATAATGACTAATCATATTGCTCTTGAGAATAAAAGATTTAATGTGAAAAATATTTCTATTATAAAAAATGAATAACTTTTTAGTTTCAATCACAAAAGAATTTGCTTTGGTTAAAAGATCAGGTTATGAAGCATTTGTTCCTATCATTTATCTATTTTTGATAATGTTATTTTTTTCTATAGCTATAGGTTATATGAGTAAAAATATATTCAATGAATTAGTTCCCTTATTTACATGGATAGCTTGCCTACTAATATGTATTCTTAATATAGAAAAAATATTTAGTGATGATTTTGACGATGGAACATTAGAAATATTATTGATTAACTTTGATGTCTTAGAGATCAATATACTAGCAAAGATTTTCTCTCATTGGATGTTATCTAATTTTCCTATAGTTATTATCGCTCCTATAGTAACTATTGTATTAGGTTTAGATACCAATACAGCTTTAGTATTGTTTATTAGCTTACTACTTGGCACACCAACACTAAGTTTGATTGGATCTATTGCTGCGGCTTTAACAGTTGGTCTTAAAAATAATAAGATATTAATATCAATTGTTGTACTCCCTCTCTATGTCCCAGTGCTTATATTTGGAACATCTGCAGTTAATAATTCTTATCTGGAAATGCCATATACGTCTGAACTTTATTTATTAGGCATTTTATTCTTAATATTTTTATTAATAACACCTTTTGCTTGTTCTAAGGCATTAAAAATTAGTTTAGATTAAATTTTTTTAACCCATGATTTATTTCTTTCTCTAATTAAGATCATATTTCTTGCTGACAATAAGATTGCTCCAATAAAATAAAAAGTAAAACCAATTGCAGAATAAATAAGAGGGATCAGCATTTCAGTTGATATAGAAGGCGTCCCAAATTTCATAACAGAAGGGCCTTGATGCAATGTGTTCCACCATTCAACAGAAAAATGAATAATTGGTATATTTATAAAACCTATTATTGCTAAAATACTCGCAGCACGAGCACCTTTTCTATAATCATCAAATGAATAATTAAGAATAATAATTGATATATAAATAAAAAATAAAATTAATTCGGATGTTAATCTTGCATCCCAAACCCACCAAGTTCCCCACATTGGTTTACCCCAAATTGAACCTGTTATCAGAGTTAATAGTGTGAAGAAAGCTCCAATTTTAGCTGATGAAACAACGAGTATTTCGAAAACTTTAATTCTCCATATGATTGATACCACAGCACAAAAAAATAAAACTGTATATGAAAAAAGAGAAAGCCATGCGCTTGGCACATGTACATACATGATTCTATATGCATCACCTTGTTGATAATCAGATGGAGCTACAAATAATCCATTATAAAAACTATATGATATTAAGAAAAAAGAAATTAGAAGCGCCCACGGTATAACATAAGACGAAAAAGTATAAAAACCATATGGTGATATTTTTTCTAATAATTCACGAAACATATCTATAGAACTGATTATTATGATAACATAAATTTAATACTGTATTGCATGAAAAATAAAAAGCAAAAAGATATTTTAAAAAAGTATGAACAAACACTCACTACATGGAATAAATGTTTTTTAGGTAAATACAGAATTTTGAAAAAAATTAATAAAAAAGCCTTCGCTCAATCACAAAACACTTCTAAAAAGTAAATTTCTCTAGTAAATACATACAAGATATAGCTCTTGAATCTATATTGTTTTGTTGTTTTATAAATTTAGATAGGTTGTTTTTTTTGCAACTAATCACTTCAAGTTCTTCAGGTTCATCTCCTTCTAGTTTAGAAGGTATTAAATCTTTCGCCAGCACAATATGTGTTTTATGGTTTATGTAGCCAGGTGCTAAATCTAAAGTATATATATGTTCTAAATTATTTGATTTAAAACCAATTTCTTCTTGTAATTCTCTATTGGCTGCATCTAAAATATTCTCACCTTTATCAATACGTCCTTTTGGGAGTGTTATTGAATAATCATCTATAGCTGCAGCATATTCTTTGATAAATATAATGTTATTACCATTGACTGGAATAATCATGACAGCTTCGGCGCCAGAACCAGAGATAATTTCAAAATTACGCAAATTATCATTACCAAAATTAATATCGAGGCTTTCAAGTTTGAATAGCCGTGTTTGTAAAATTGTCTTTTTATTTATAATCTTAGGCATGATAGTATAAAAATTATTTATTATCCTAAGAATATACAATATTGATAATGGAATTTAAACAAGTTAAGAATTTTTTAATAGATATGGATGGAGTTATATTAGATATAAAGTATGACCATTTTTTTTGGCAAGAACATATGCCTATGGAATATGCAAAAAAAAATGACCTAAGTCTAATAGAGTCAAAAAAAATACTCCATCAAATTTTTTATTATAAAACTAAAACTAAAGACTGGTATGATCTAGATTACTGGTCAAATATGATTGGGATAGATGTGCTAAAAGAGAAAAATAAAAAAGATAACATGGATAAAATAAAATTAAATGATGATGCTATAGATTTTCTACAAGTATTAAAAAAATTAGATAAAAAAGTTTTTTTAATTACAAATGCACATAAGAAAACCCTGGATTTAAAAATGTCTAAATTTCCATTGAATAAATATTTTGATAACATGATATGCTCTCATGAATTAAATTATGTAAAAGAAGAAATACCTTTTTGGTACATGTTAAAAAGAAAATTAAATATAAATTTTGAGAATACAGTTTTAATAGAAGATACTTATGAAAACATCAAAGCTGCATATCTTTCAGGTATTAATAATTTTATATATATTTCGGAAGTTGAAAAACAGAATAATGAAATTAATATGACCAGAATTAAATCATTAAAGGAAATTTCTTCTGCATTCAAATAGGGTTAAATCATTATATAACTCTGGGAAAGTTAACCATTCTTGCACAAATATATATTTTTTTTTAAATCTATAAATAATATTTCTTGTTATTTGCGGTAAATCTCCATGTACAGAATAATCTGTATAAATTTTTTTATATTTTTTTCGCTTTAATATGAAAGTGCCTAAAGATCTTCCTTTTAGATGCGGTATTAACCTTTCTTTCCCAGTCAGATTTTTCATAGAAATAATGCTTAATGCTTTTATAGGTAATCCATCAATTTTAACTGAATCTAATTCTACAGACCTAACAAAACATAAGCCAGGAAAATATAATCTAAGTTCTGGGTTAATTTTTTTACTACATGAATTAATATGAGTAATATTTACTTTCTTTTTAATTGTGCTTAGTCGTCTTGTTAATGAACAGTTATCTATAGCCATTAGTTTTTGCTCAAATCTGAGATTCTTTAGAGGTCTCTCTTCTAGCCATTTATTTAAATATTTATATTTCATTTTATAATTCTATATTTTTTTCATTTTGTTTATTCCATCTTTCCAGAAGAATATTTATTTTATCATTGTCAATAAATTTTAATTCCTTTTCAGATTCAATAATTAAGTTATGATATAAAATTGCATCCTGAGCTGTTGCCAAAGCGAAATCATGATTTGTCCCAGATTGTTTATAGCCAAGATACTCACCAGATCCTCTTAGTCTTAAATCTTCTTCTGCAATAACAAATCCATTTTGTGAATTCTTGAGTACATTCAAACGTTCTAAACTAACTTCGTTAAGCTTATTTGAGTGTATTAAGAAACAAAAACTATTTTGATACCCCCTTCCTACTCTACCTCTAAGTTGATGTAATTGTGAAAGTCCAAACCTCTCTGCATTCTCAATTACAATGCCTAGCGCATTGGGTGCATCCACGCCAACCTCAATCATTGTTGTACAAACAAGTATATCTAACTCATGATTCATAAAACTATCAATAGATTTTTTATTTTCATAATCAGATTGCCTGCCATGTAAACAGCCTATTTTATATTTACTAAAAACTTTTAATAATTTTTCATATACACCTGTCACATATTCTGCTTCTAAATTTTCTGTAAAATTTATACATGGGCAAACCCAATAAACTTGTCCTTTATTTTTTATTATTGATAAAATTTTCTCGTATAATTGTTCATAATTTTGTTCATTTATTAAGCAAGTTTCTATTGGTTTTCTATTTTTTGGCATATCATCCATTATTGAATAATCTAAACCTTGATATAAAACCAGAGACAGAGAACGAGGGATAGGTGTTGCTGACAAGAAAAGTTGGTGTGGTTGTAATTTTGTTTGAGAATCAGCGTTGACAATAATCTCTCTTTGTTTTACACCAAATTTATGTTGTTCATCAATTACCACCAAACCTAAAGATTTAAATTTATTACAATTATGTAAAAGTGAATGCGTACCTATAACAATATCAGTTTGCCCAGATAATAGATTATCTAAAACTAAATTTTTTTCTGCTGATTTTAAATTATTTTTTAATATAGATATTTTTATATTCAAAGATGAAAAAAATGATGTAAATGTTGTGTAATGTTGGTCGCATAATATTTCTGTCGGAACCAATACAGCTGCTTGATGTCCTGACCTAACTATATAATAGCATGCAAATGCCGCCACCAAAGTTTTACCAGATCCAACATCTCCTTGCAGCAATCTTTTCATAAGTCTATTAGATTTAAGGTTTATCTTGATATCCTCTAAAGATTTTGATTGTGATTTTGTTAAGGTAAAAGGGAGATTATTAATAATTTTCATTTCTTCTTCTTTATCTATATTAATTTTAAGATGATAGTTTCTTGGAAGTGAATTTAATTTTTTATTTAGCATCAGTTTATAAGCAAATAGTTCTTCTAAAATAAATCTTTGGCGAGAAATTAAAAAATTTTTCTGTGCTGTATCATAGTTATTATTATCTGGAAAATGGCAATACTTAATAGCATTAGTATAATTTGGTATATTAAGTTTAGCTAAAAAGTTACTATCAAAAACATCTATCAAACTTTCATTGGTATCTAAAGCTTGAAACGCCAATTTAATAAGTTTTCTAAATTTATATTGAGATATAAGTTTCTTTGTTTGATAGTATGGAGTTACTAATTCTAATGTGTCTCCTTTTTTAATTTTCTCTACTTCTGGATGTATAATTTCTCTTAGATTATTTTTTTTATATAATATTCCTGAGAACCTAATCTTATCACCAACTCTCAAGTGTGAAAATATAACTATTTTATGAATAAATCTGATTTGAATTATTCCTTGCCCGATATCTACTTCTGCAATTAGGTTTGCTCTATAGCCTTTTGTTCGAAAAATTTTTTTTACCAGGCCGATAAGAAGAACTTTCTCTCCAGAGTCAATATTGTCTAAATTTGATAAAGCTGTTTTATCTATCAAGAAAGAAGGTAAATAAAGAATTAAATCTGATAGTTTATTAATACCTAAGACACTTAAAGATTCTAAGGTTTTTGGACCAACTCCATCTAATTTTTGTAAAGTATCATTATTAGACAAAGTTGTTACAGACATAAATCAATCACCTACATATAAAATTGCATCCATTTCTATTTTTACGTCTTTTGGTAATTTACTCACTTCTACAGCAGCTCTTGCTGGGTATGGTTTTTTAAAAAAAGATCCCATAGCTATGTTTACATCTTGAAAACAATCTAAGTCCGTTAAATAAACTGTAATCTTGATACAGTCATTAATGTTTGCATCTGATGCCATAGCAATTGAGTTAATATTTTTTAGTACTTGTGAAATTTGATCTTTAATAGAATCTCCTACAACCTGCATTGTTTTTGGATTAAGAGGTATTTGGCCAGATATAAAAATGAAATCTCTTACTTTGACTGCCTGAGAGTAAGCACCAATAGCAGATGGAGCATCAGAAGTATTGATTTCAATTTTTTTTGACATTAATTTTTTTTCCTATTGACGCCTGCTTTTTTTAATTTTTCCAAATAAGCATTCCAATTAGTTTCATGGTTGACTGATAGTTCATATAGGTAATCCCATGAATACAGACCTGTATTGTGACCGTCATCAAAAATTAATTTTACTGCATAATTTCCAACTGGTTCGATATTATCAATAAAAACATTTTCTTTGCCTATCTGTAATTTTTCTTGGCCTTCACCATGACCTTTAACCTCCGCAGAAGGAGAAAAACAACGAAGATACTCTGAAGGTAATTCAGCTTTCACACCATCTTCAAATGATATAACTAGAGTGTTACTTTTTTTTCTATGTAATATTTCTGTTGGACGTTTCATGACTATAATATATAACGGCTTAGGTCTTCATTTTCAGTTAGTTCATCTAAATATTTTAAAACATATTTTTCATCAATGTCGAACTTCTTTTTTGATAAATCACTTGCATCAAATGATAAGGTCTCCAGTAACCTTTCCATTATTGTGTGTAATCTACGAGCCCCTATATTTTCAGTTTTTTCATTTACTTTCCAGGCAATCTCAGCAATTTTATTTATAGCGCAATCTTTAAAGTTTATATTAATTCCCTCCGTATCTAATAACGCCTTATATTGATCTGTTATAGAAAAATTTGGTTCTCTTAGAATTAATTTAAAATCATTAATGTCTAATGCTTTTAATTCTACACGGATTGGTAATCTTCCTTGTAACTCAGGTATTAAATCCGAAGGTTTTGACAAATGAAATGCACCAGATGCTATGAATAGTATATGATCAGTCTTTATCATTCCATACTTAGTGGATACAGTGCATCCTTCTACAAGTGGCAATAAATCTCGTTGAACGCCTTCTCTTGATACATCCACACCACCCGATGAACTTTTTTGAGCAACTTTATCAATTTCATCTATAAAAACAATCCCGTTCTGCTCTACTATTTTTAAAGCTTCAGATTTTAAGTCCTCATCGTTAACCAATTTTTTTGCCTCTTGGTCGGCGATAAGTTTGAAAGCATCTTTAATTTTCATTCTTTGTGATTTTGTTTCAGAATTAGAAAAATTTTTAAACATACCTTGCAGCTGATTCGTCATATCTTCCATGCCTGGAGGGGCCATTATTTCAAATGAAGCTTGGTTTTTTGGAACATCAATCTCTATTTCCTTATCATCTAATTTTCCTTCTCTTAATTCTTTTCTTAATTTCTGTCTCGTGTCTTTGTTTTTATTTGTTTTTTGATCTTCCCATCCTTGCACATAATTATCATCTCTAGATGGTAATAATTTATCTAATATTCTTTCTTCAGCTAGCTCATACGCTCTGTGCTCTACTTTAGACATCTTTTCTTCCCTAATTTGATTTATTGCCGCATCAGCTAAATCTCTAATAATACTATCTACCTCTCTTCCTACATATCCTACTTCCGTAAATTTTGTTGCTTCAACTTTTACAAAAGGTGCTTTTGCAAGTTTAGCCAGTCTTCGAGCAATCTCAGTTTTGCCAACCCCAGTTGGACCAATCATTAGAATGTTTTTGGGAGTTATTTCATTGCTCAACTCATCTGAAAGTTGTAACCGCCTCCATCTATTTCTTAATGCTATGGCTACAGCTCTTTTCGCTTCCACTTGACCAATAATATGTTTATCAAGTTCTTGTACAACTTCCCTAGGTGTCATCTCACTCATCTAGATTCTCAATAGTTAAATTATTGTTAGTATAAATACAAATGCTAGAAGCAATGTTAAGACCTTTTTCAACTATATCCTTAGCATTCATTTTAGTATTTTCAACTAACGCTTTTGCTGCAGCATGTGCGTATGGTCCACCTGATCCAATTGCAATAATTGATTCCTCTGGTTCAATCACATCTCCATTGCCAGAAATAATTAACGAAGTTTCTTTGTCAGCTACAATCAAAAGTGCTTCTAAATTACGTAGAATTTTATCAGTCCTCCAGTCTTTAGCTAATTCGACAGCCGATCTAGTTAGATGTCCACTATGTTTTTCTAATTTTGTTTCAAATTTTTCAAATAGTGTGAAAGCGTCTGCAGTTGCGCCTGCAAATCCGGCTAAAACTTGGTCTTTATAAAGTCTACGGACTTTTTTTGCGTTTCCTTTCATTACAGTGTTACCAAGAGTAACCTGCCCATCTCCACCAACAACTACTGTCTTACCCGTTCTAACACAAAGTATTGTAGTACCATGAAATTTCATTTATATCTCCTCTGTTAAATTTGCTCTCGGATGACTTTTCTTGTAAACACTTTTTAAGTGCTTAAAATCTAGATTTGTATAAATCTGTGTAGTGCTAATATCTTCATGCCCAAGAAATTCTTGTACAGCACGTAAATCACCCGATGACTCAAGCAAATGAGTAGCACATGTATGTCTTATAGTATGTGGGCTAATTTTACAATGTAAACCCTGAAATTTAACCCAGTAATTTAGTCTATTCTGAACAGATCTGTTTGATAGCCTACCACCAAATTTATTAGTGAAAAGAGCATCGTTTTTGTGTTTGGCATAACTAGATCTAACTTGAAGCCAGTGACTTAATGCGGCTATTGCATGTGTACCAACTGGAAGGTATCTTTGCTTTTTCCCCTTACCATATACAGAGATTGATTTTGTTGAAAAATCTATAGAATTAGTATTTAAAGATGTAACTTCACTTAATCTGAGAGCAGAGCTGTACATAAGTTCAATAATTGCTTTATCTCTAATTGCTACGTGATTTTTTGTTGGAATAGAACACAGAAGATTTATTTGGTCTATTGTCAACACTGAGGGCAAATGCTTTGGTGTTTTTGGTGTCCTTAATGATTTAGATGGATTTTCTTTTATATATCGTTGTCTAACCAGATAATTAAAAAACGACCTAATAGTCGATGTTTTTCTTGCTATTGATGTTGCAGATAACCCTTTTCTATGAAGTTTTTTAATATATTCTTGTATATCTTCATTACGAACTTTATCTATAAAAACTATATTTTTAGTATTTAAAAATTCTTCAAATTTTTTAAGATCAAGATTATAGTTTTTTATAGTGTCTTCTGTATATCTTTTTTCAATTTTAATAAAAGACATAAATTTTTTTAGAGATTCTGATATATTATTCATTCCAAACCCCATCATATTCAAACTCACTTGGCCCTACTAATTTTAGAGACATCATATCATCCCAGTGCACTTCTAATATTCCACCTTCTTGTTCTACTTTTATTGGAGAATGTAAAAGCGAGGGATTGTGCTTAATCACATACGCTACAGCTGCAATAGCTCCACTACCACATGATTTAGTCCATCCTGCTCCTCTTTCTTTTACCTTGATTCTAAGTAAATTATTTTCATCTAGCTCTCCTAATATAAAAGTAAAATTGAATTCAGATAGAAATGTACTATGAATATCATCAGAAGTATCACCTTCAATCACAAAATGTTTGTTGCCAACATTTACAATTTCTCCTATATAGTCATTATGTTTTAGCTCATGCTCATCTTGTGACAAAAAAATAGGCTTGCCGAGATCTACTGATATTTTGTCGTTATCTATAATTTTGGCAGTATAATCTTTGTTACAAACAACAATTGTTGACTCGATAGTTGAAAATTTTTTATTCAGATATAACATGATAGCTCTCAAACCATTACCACATTGGCATGCAGTTGTACCATCACTATTATAAATTTTACAAAATACTTTTGTGATATCAGATGTATTTATTAGCAATAACTGATCACAGCCAATATTTTTACGGGAACATATTTTAGTTATATTCTCATGAGTTTCGTCAAAATTCTCATTATTAATATCAATGATTACAAAATCATTGCCTTGGCTATTCATTTTAGTAAAATTAATATCTTGGTTCATATAAATATATTATGCGAACAAAGTATTAAACACAATTAGACATTTGTTTTTTCATTAGAAAGCAATTGATCATATGTCTCTCTACTTCTAATAACCTGAACCTCATCATTAATAATCATTAGCTCTAACGGTTTTCTTCTTAAATTATAATTGGATGACAAAACTGAACCATAGGCGCCAACATTATCAATTATAAGAAAATCGCCTTCTTCAACTTTGAAATTTCTCTCTTTGCCAAAAAAATCAGTACTTTCACAAATTGGTCCAACAACATCATATGTTTCGGCTGGAATTTTTTTATTAACAACCTCCAAAATAGAATGAAAAGCGCCGTAAAGGGGTGGTCTTATAAAATCATTCATACCAGCATCCACTATAATGAAGTTTTTTGTGTTTGTTTTTTTTAAATATTCAACACGAGTAACCAATATTGCTGAATTACCAACAATTGACCTACCAGGCTCAACTATTAGTTTTAAATCAGTTTTACTAAGTAGATTGACTATATTCTCTATGAAATTACTTATTGATGAGATATTTTCTTTTTCATATTTAATTCCTAACCCACCGCCAATATCAATGTGATTTATAGAAATATTTTCTTTTTTTAATAGTTCAGTGATTTCAAGTACTTTTAATATAGATTCTTTATATGGATTTGCATCTTCAATTTGCGACCCTATATGAAAATCTATTCCTATAATCTTTATGTTAGATAAGGATAATGCATTTTTATACATGGCCATTGCTTCAGTCTGAGATACGCCAAATTTGTTATCTTTCATTCCCGTAGTTATATACGGATGGCTATCAATATTAATTTCAGGATTAACTCGTATTGCTATTTTTGCTTCCTTTTTTTTATCACAAGCAATATTATTTAACCGATACAGCTCTGACATTGATTCAACATTAAAACAATAGATGTTCTGATCTAGCGCCATAACAATTTCTTCTTCAGTTTTACCAACGCCTGAGAAAACAATTTTTGTAGGATCACCTCCTGCTTTTATGACTTTAAGAAGTTCTCCGCCAGAAACAATATCAAAACCACAGCCTTGTTTACTTAGCAAAGATAATATATACATAGATGAATTGGCTTTGACAGAATAACAAATTAAACTATCAATATCTTGTAAACTCGTTTGATACTCATTTAAATTATCAATAATTATATTTTCAGAATATAAATAAAAAGGTGTCTGATAACTTTTGGCAATTTGTAAGATATTTTTACTATTAAAATATAAAATATCGTCATTATAAGTTAAGGAAGTCAATTCTAATTCTCAAGATTATTTAAATTGGCTGATTGATACGAAGAATAATTATTAGTAAATGAAGATTGAGGTATCTCAAGAGGGCCTTTATTGCCACACGAAGTTATGAACACAAATAAACCAAAAATCATAATGTTTTTTAGCAATTGATAATTTATAAATTTAGGCATATCTTATTATAATCATAATTAGATACTTATACATGAAAAATATTGATTACAAAGATACAGTTTCTATTGGAGATAAAGATAATGCAAAATATATAATTATATGGTTTCACGGTTATGGTGCCAATAATTGGGATATGGAGCCTGTAATGAAGACATTAAATATGGTGTGCAATAATAGTTTATATATTTTTTTACCAAATGCCCCTATTACTGAAGGAAGAAGATCATGGTACCCATTGCCTAAAATCGATTCAAATAATGAAATTGTTGAAGATTATGATGGTTTGATGCGCACACACAAAATGATTCATGAGGCTATAGATTATTATCAAAATAAAAATCCACAGCTTTTTAAAGAAAAGAAAATAATTTTTGGAGGATTTTCACAAGGTGGGGCCTTGGCATTAAGTATGCATTTAGCCGAAGATAAATTATCCTCAGGCGCAATATCAATTGCAGGATATATGCCATGTGCAACTTCTTTTGAGAATATTAATTATTCAATTAAAAATGTTTTTTTAGCTCATGGCACTAAAGATTTAACAATAACGATTGAAACACACAAGAAAACGTTAGAATTTTTAAATAGAAAAAAAATTAATGTAAATGATTTCAGCTCAACATTTGGTCACACTATCACCAAAGAAGTAATATCAGAAACTAGCTACTGGTTAAAAGACTACTTTGGTTCTCTATAACGAGCTGCTGCTGCTTGTGCAGTTTCGCTACCATATTTTTCATTAATTTTTTCAATACTTTCAAAGTGATCTGCCCTACGATGAGTCAAGCACATACCTTTTTTATCTACGCCCCATAACGCGTATGCTATGAAAGTTTTTAAGTGGTCTGGTGTTTGGTCCATATGTGGAATTCCAAATCTTATGAGCAGATTATTTCTATCTGCACCACTATCTTTTTGTTCTTTCATTATCCTTTGAACTTCTACTTGAAGATCTTTTACATCTTCACCGTTCCATTTACCAACAACCGTTCCGTCAGGTAAAATAATATCGTCTCCTTGTGGTACTGGATGATCCGGCATTTTTATTCTCCTTTAAAAAATTATTAGACTCTATGATAATAAATATTAACTATAAAAACAAGACCATATTATAAATAAGGTTAATTGCATGGGAAGTTTCTCGCAAAAGAATTCCTCAGGGCAAGCCCAATAAGTGGCTCGTCTTTATATTTACTATAAAAAGAATCTCTCATATTTAATTCTTCATCTATCATTTTTTTAATTTCATTTGATGGAAGCATGATATCTTTTGGTTTGCAAAATAAAGACATATCATGTTTTCTGAAGGCATACTCAGAAGCCCAATCTAGTCCATTTTCTAACCCATATAAATAACCATCAAATTTAGTGTTATCACGATTTTCTTTATATTCAGCAACAGTGGGCACGTCTTTGGCAAAGCTTAAACTCGTCAAAAAGAAAAAAGNAATGAACATAATTTGCTTCATTACTTATATCCATACTTATTCAATCTCTTAATAAAGAATTTAGCTTGATTCAAAACAGACGTTGGTGAAGTTGAGCCCTTACTTTTTTTTGATTTAATAGAATAATTTGGGTCTAATACTTTATATATATCATTTTGAATAAGACTAGAAAATTTTTGAAATTGANCAATGCTTAAAGCAGAAAAATCAATAGACTTCTTTTCACAATACTTCACTATCTCTCCAACAATTTTATGTGCATCTCTAAAGGGAATATTCTTAGATGCTAAATAATCTGCTACATCTGTAGCACCTGAAAAGTTTTTTGTTGCAACCAATAACGACTCATCAAGATTTGGTTGCATTGTTAATATTAATCTTGGCATTAAGTTTAATGAACTTAATACAACTTCAACTGAATCAAAGATTAACATCTTATCTTCTTGTAAATCTCTATTGTATGTCAGAGGAAGTCCTTTTAGCATCGTTAATAACCCAAATAAATCTCCATAAACGCCACCAGTTTTCCCTCTAATAAGTTCAGGGACATCAGGGTTTTTTTTCTGAGGCATAATAGAGGAGCCAGTGCAAAAACTTTCGTCTAACTCAATTAAATTAAATTGTGGGTTAGACCAGATAACAAGTTCTTCGCAAATTCTTGATAAATGCATCATTATCATAGAGTTACAAAATGCAAAATCACAAACAAAATCTCTATCACTAACAGCATCCATTGAATTATTAGACAAATCTGTAAAACCTAATTTTTTTGCAACATAATCTCTATCAATATTGTGAGGCGTGCCGGCTAATGCTGCAGAACCTAGTGGCATAGTATTGAGTGATTGCCTTATATTAGTGAGTCTTTTTTCATCTCTATAAATCATTTCTGCCCACGCCATTAGGTGGTGTCCAAGTGTTATTGGTTGGGCTACTTGCAAATGAGTATACCCTGGGAATAAAGCAGAATTATATATCATAGATACTTTGGCTAATGCATACTGCAAATCTCTTAATTTGACCACAACCACATCAAGACAATCTCTGAGATACAATCTTAAGTCTGTAGCTACCAAATCATTTCTAGATCTACCTATGTGTATTTTTTTACCGACATCTCCAATAATTTTAGTCAATGCTTTTTCTATATTCATATGAACGTCTTCATCAGCAATAGACCACTTCAATTTACCATCATCATGTAGTTTTTTTAATTTTCTAAGTCCAGACTGTATTAATTTTTCTTCAGTCTTATTAATAATCTTGCGTTTTGATAGCATTTCTGTGTGAGCAGATGTAACCTTTATGTCAGCTTCAAACAACACACAATCAACAGTGATGCTCTCACTGAACTCTAATACTTCTTTATCAATTTTCTTAGAAAATCTACTTGACCATGTGGTATTTTTCATATGTGTAAGTATAGTATAAATATAAAGAAAAACTTTAAAAAATGAAAAAAATTATAAAAATTGCTACTCGGAAAAGTCCGCTAGCAGTCAAGCAAGCTGAAATTGTTAGTCAAATAATTTTAAATCATCACGATAACATAGATGTAAATTTAATACCTATGATTTCATCTGGAGATCAAATGGATTCAAAATCATTCAAGTCAAACGGGGGGAAAGGTTTATTTTTGAAAGAACTAGAAGATGCGCTTTTACGTAAAGATGTTGATATGGCCGTCCATTCTATGAAAGATGTTCCTGCTAAGTTATTAAAAAAATTTTCTATACTATCAATTATGGACAGGGGCAACCCCAGAGATGTGTTTTTGTCTAATAAATTTAAATCGTTAGATAAAATGCCGGAAGGTTCAATTGTAGGCACATCGAGTCCAAGGAGAGTGGCTTTAATAAAATCTATTTATAAAAAGTTAACAACTAAAGACTTAAGAGGAAACATAGAGACAAGGATAAATAAATTAAATACTGGAGAAGTAGATGCTATCATACTTGCCGCTGCAGGTTTAACGCGTTTGTCTCTAAAAAGTAAAATAAAACAAGAACTCCCATTAAACATATTCATACCATCAGCAGGACAGGGAACTTTATGTGTTGAATTTTTGAAAAAAAACGAATCTATAAAACAAATATTATTAAATTGTGTAAATAAAGATGTAGAGATATGTACAAACGCAGAAAGATTATTTATAAAAAAAATTAATGGTGATTGCATGTCACCCATAGGAGTACATGCAAAAATTAATGATAAAGAGATTATTATAGAAGCTATTGTTGCAAATCTTAAAGGTTCAAAATTTATAAAATCAAAGATTATAGGTTTAAAAAAAGATATTGTTAAACTGACAGAAAATTTTGCAAATTTTTTTATAAATCAAGGAGCTAGAAAGCTACTACGGTAAGATATATGAACGTAATAATACTCTCTAAAATTTCACCAATAGAAGGGCTTCTAAAAGAACTCAAGATGAAACATATAAGATCAATCTACGCGCCACTGATTAATGCATCTGCAATTACTATATCTAGCCAAAAAATTAAAAAAATAGGTTCGGCAAATAAAATAATCTTCCAAAGCAAAAACGCTGTAAAATATTCTAAAAAATTATATGAAATGCTAAAAAAAAATAAGAGTATTTCTTATATGTCTGTCGGCAAGTTCAGCGCGCTTGAAATAAAAAAAGTCTACAATGTAAAATGTGAATATCCTATANATAATTTCTCAAGTGACTCTTTGCTACAAATGCCAAACCTTGAAAATGTTAATGGTCAAAAAATTGTGGTAGTTAGAGGAAAAGATGGTAGGCGTGCAATAGAAAAAACTATTAAAAATAGAGGGGCTGAAGTTATTATTATTGAATCTTATAAAAGAGAGATTCTTGAAGAAAATTTAACAAAAATTAGGTTAGATAAAGATTGTACTAATTATGTTATTACTTTGAGCAAGGTAGCTCTTGATGAATTTTGTACTAAATTTGATCATGAGATACCAAAATATAAGATTATTGTAATTGTACCAAGCAAAAGAGTAGCTAATGAAATTAATAAATCATATTCTATGAAAATATTAAAAATGGAAAACATAGAGTCTGAAAAATCTTATATTGAGTGTATTT
Source organism: Gammaproteobacteria bacterium (assembly GCA_002716945.1). Taxonomy (GTDB): domain Bacteria; phylum Pseudomonadota; class Gammaproteobacteria. Next base: position 47,489 of record PBCF01000001.1, read on the forward strand.
TAAATGAATCTAAGTAATAACAGAAAAGATATAGTTCTTGCTGGTCATGGGTTTCTGGGGAGCTATATTATCAAAAATATACTTGCCATGAAGAAACACTATAATGTGGTGGCGTTATCAAGGAGTGGCGGAAAATCTGATTGCAAAACTCATAAATATATTAAATATATAAAAGTTGATTTTGATAAAAAAGAACAAATTTTTATAAATAAAAAATCGTTTGTTGTATATATGGCACCACCTTCAAAAAATAACTTGTCTGATGAAAGATTAGATAATTTTTTAACCAATATTAATGATTCAAATGTTCAGAAAATTTTATATATTAGCACTAGCGGAGTATATGGAAATCATAACGGGATGGTAGTTAGTGAAGAAATTAAACCAATACCAATAACAGATAGGGCTAAAAGAAGAATGGATGCCGAAAAAAAAAATACAACAATTTTCGCAACTCAATAAAATACCTTATGTTATTTTGCGGGTACCCGGAATATACGGACCTGGNAGATTACCAATAGAAAAAATTATGAAAAAGATTCCTCTCATTGATATTACAGAATGTCCTATTACTAATTTAATAAATGTTAAAGACTTGGCTAGGTTAGTTATGGCAACGATTAATAACAATATAAAAAATGAAATAATTAATGTTAGTGATGGCACACCTATCAAAGTAACAGAATATTATTTAAAAATTTGCAAGGCCATAAACTTTTCAGCATTAAATTATATATCGTTGGATGATGCTAAAAAGGTCTTTGATAAAGAAAGATTATCTTTCTTGCTTGAATCTAGATCCCTTGATGTCTCTAAAATGGAAAAATTATTACCTAACTGTATAGAGTTTAGAAATATAGAATTGGGTATCAAGGACTCTTTATAATAATTAACGCTTACTTGAGTTTATCCATGATATTAGGCTTTTCCATTCCTCGCGGTCTTGTGCTGTTGCTACCTCACCCATTTCAAATACACCAAGACCTCTTTTGGCGCAATTAATATAGTTTGTAGTGTCTCTGAACGCAGTAATATACGGAACCCCTTTCTCTCTGACTAAATAATTATCTAGTTCTAGAAAAATATTAGTATTTGCTCTACAACGATTAGCTACAAGCCCTATTCTAATCTGATTTCTAACAACAGGACCCATAGATTTCAAACTTCTAATAAATTCTCTAGCTGCTGCCATGTCAATAGGTGATGGGAGAACAGGAACAACAATTTTCTGAGCTTTTTTGATATAAGTTTCAAGTCTAGTTCCATGAATAGCTGCAGGTACATCAAAAACAACAANAGTATTGTCGTTTTTCTTTCGCTTTAATGGTTTTATATAAGATGTTGTGCCTTTTATCCTTGGTTTAGATAGAGGCCTATTTGATAACCAAGTGAGACTAGATTTCTGAGGATCAAGATCTACAAGAGTCGTGTAGAATCCTTTATTTGCGTAATAAGCAGCAATGTTGATAGCTATTGTAGTTTTGCCCGAACCACCTTTAGAGTTAATTACCATAACAGATTTCATGTCAAATGCTCCTTTTTAACATCATAACAAAGTCATTAAATTAGTCTAGAGGTTATACGGAGAGCTCTGCTACCACTGGTGCATGGTCAGATGTTCTGGGTTCTTTTTTACACCAAGTTTTATAACGAGTGTGCCTATCAATGCGAACTTGAGTGCAAGAATTTAAAATTTCCTCAGTACCTAAAATCAAATCGATTCTATAACCAATATTATTATGAAATGCAGCTCTTCTATAATCCCACCAACTAAATGTCTTTGGTGGATGTTTATCGATTTTATCACTTAAAAAAAGATCAAAAAATCCTAAATCTAGGAGAGACTTATATTTCTCGCGCTCCTGAGACGAACACAAAATTTGTTCTTTTGTTATAGCTGGATCAAATGTATCCTCATCTCTAGGCGCAATATTAAAATCCCCTAAAATAATTATCTTGGGATATTTCTTTTTAATGTTAGTAACATAACGATATAAAGCGCTTAACCAACGCATTTTATATTCATATTTATCTGTACCTACATCTTGACCATTAACTATATAAAGATTAAGTATCCTAATATTGTTATATGTAGCTACAATAGAACGCTTTTCATCCTCTTCCGTACTGATCGGATTATATTCAACGTCTTTGGGCTTTAGCTTAGATAATATGGCGACACCATTGTATGTTTTTTGGCCACAAAAAATAGAATGGTAACCCAGTTTTAAAAATGAATCCTCGGGGAAAGCCCCATCTTGGGCTTTAGTCTCTTGTAGCACCAACACGTCAGGTTTTGACTCAATAAGATATTGTTCTACAGCAAATTGTCGTACCTTGATAGAATTAATATTCCAGGTTGTAACGATCATGTTTAAACATCAACTCTAGCTTTAAAATAATTTTCTACAATTGTGCTTTTTCTTGATTCTGGATCCGGCCCCATCAATTTTTCAAAAATATCTTCGTCGCCTGGAGCAAAATTTACTTTTAAAAGTGAACGCGTACTTGGATTCATTGTTGTCTCTTCTAGCTGACTTGGATTCATTTCACCTAAGCCTTTATAACGTTGTAAAGTAAAACTGGATTTTGTTAATTTAGTAATATGCGCATACATGTCTGGTAATGAATCATATTTTGTTACACTCTTAGATTCGTCAGTTATGGAATATACAGAATTTAAATATTGCTCTAGTTTGAGTAAAGCTATTGATTGATATGCGTCTGAGCAAAAGAATTTGTTATGTAATTCTTCTTTGTCATTTGCATTGCTCACTCCATTAAGAGTTTTGATACAACTGATTGTGTGCGCCTTATCATCATCTTTTTCTTCTGACACTGTGAGCGAATAAGACATATTAACTGGGGTTCTATTGTTAATAAACTCTTCAAACCCTTTTATCCAGTCTTGTGTTTGTTTTTTGTCTTGTAAAATCTTTATGTTAACTTTCTTATATAACGCTAAATGTTTTAAAACTTCTCTGTCTCGTTTTTTTGGAAATGTGTTTAATAATATTTCCATTTTAGAATATGAATGAAGTAATTTATATAAATCATCTTCAGAGAGCTTTTTATCATTAATACTTAGAGTACAAATTTTAGTTCCAGTTTTATTTATGTACTCTGACAACTCTGACTCGTTTAATAAATAACGCTCTGACTTGCCTTTTTTTACTTTATATAAAGGCGGTTGGGCAATATAAATTTTACCGTCTTTAAAAAGTTCAAGCATAACTTTTCCGAATAGTGTTAAAAGAAGAGTTCTAATATGCGCGCCGTCTACATCAGCATCTGTCATTATTATAACCTTGCCATAATTTAACTTTTGAGGATCATATTCTTCTGTCCCTATGCCAATAGCTGAAATAAGTGATGCAATTTCTGTTGATGAAATCAGTTTGTGTTGTTGTGCTCTTTGGGCGTTTAGAATTTTTCCTTTAAGAGGTAGTATTGCTTGTGTTTTTCTATCTCTTGCCTGTTTTGCAGATCCGCCTGCAGAGTCTCCTTCAACTATAAAAAGCTCATTAATAGTAAGGTCTTTTGATTGGCAATCTGCAAGCTTNCCTGGCAGGCTCCCTATTCCCAAAGGATCTTTTTTTCGTATTAATTCTCGCGCCTTTCTTGCTTCAACTCTTGCTGTCGCAGCCTGATAAATTTTAGTAATTAATGATTTTGTGTCTTTTGGGTTTTCTTCAAGAAATTCAAANAGTTTTTTATTTAGCGCTGTTTCTACAATTCCTTTAACTTCAGATGAAACAAGTTTATCTTTTGTTTGGGAAGAAAACTTGGGGTCTGACATTTTAACAGAAATAATTGAAGTTAATCCTTCTCTGCAATCCTCCCCGGTTATATCAATTTTATCTTTATTATTGCTAGTTTTTTTAGAAATATAGTTGCTTATAGTTCTGGTCAAAGATGTCTTAAATCCTGCAAGATGAGTACCTCCATCTTTTTGAAAAATATTGTTTGTAAATGCCACAATGTCCTCTTGATAAGAAGATGTCCATATCATTGCAATTTCAATAAATACATTTTTGTTGTTTGCTTGAAAATATATTGGNGAATCATGTATGGGTGTTTTCTTTTTAATTAGCTCTTTTAAATATTCTTTAATTCCACCTTCATATTTATATGATAGCTGAAGATTTCTTATTTCATCAATGTAGTTTATTTTTATACCGCTATTAAGATAGGCAAGTTCTTGAAATCTTTTTTTAAGTATTTCTGCATTAAAATCAGTCATTGAAAAGAATTTTTTACTTGGTTTGAAAGTAATCTTCGTTCCTGATTTATCACATTTACCATTTGGTTTAAGCGGACTGACTGGTTTACTGTCTAAATATTCTTGATTATATGTTTTGTTGTCTTTATATATATTTAAAGTTAATTTTTCAGATAAAGCATTAACAACTGAAATACCAACACCATGCAAGCCCCCTGAGACTTTGTATGAATTATCATCAAATTTTCCTCCTGCATGTAATGTTGTTAATATGACTTCTGCTGCAGATTTATTCTCGTCTGTATGTGTATCAACAGGNATTCCTCGACCATTGTCCTCTACTGTCACGGACTGATCTTCATGCACAGTAATCGTTATTTCATCGCAGTGTCCTGCTAGCGCTTCGTCTATAGAATTATCTACAACTTCAAAAATCATCTGATGAAGGCCACTACCATCATCTGTGTCGCCAATATACATACCAGGTCTTTTTTGAACGGCTTCTAAACCCTTTAAGACTTTTATGCTAGATGAATCATAATTCTTTTTTGCCAATTTTTTTAACCTGTAAATTTAGTTATTTCTTGTTTGTCTATATCGTATATATCTATTTCAGGAAACTTTGAACAGATAGATTTTAACTTGTCTTTATAAAGATCTGGGGCCGTTAAAAAACAAGTCGCGTTAGCCTGAATTAACAATTTTATCACAAGCATGAGGTTCAAATCATCTATTCCGAAAAATAAATCATCTATTAATAATGCTGGTTTATAGCCATGTTTCACGTGGAAAACTTCACACTGCGATAACATTAAAATTAAACTTGATATTACAAGAGTTGACATTGAGGCGTGCTTTTTGAGATCTCCTTTTTCTGACAAAAAAACCAAGTCGGCCTTATGTGGGCCGTCTTTAGTGTATCCAACCAATTTATCTTGTTCTAAGCTATTATTCAGTGCATTTTCCAAGGTTTCATTGTCCTTCCAGCCCTGGAAGAATTGTACAAAGATTTTCATCAAGTCTTGGTGGACTTCATTGCCAATATCTTGGAGACAAGAGATATGTTCTTTGTATGTTTTTTCTAAAGACATGCAGTANTCTTTACGCAACTGTGTTATCAAAGCCCCGTGCCCTATAAGCTGTTCTGTCCAATAAGCCATCTCATTATACTTTTTTGTTTTTAATAAAAAATTCCTCTGCTTTAGACATTTAGTGTAAGCGTGGAAACTTCCAAGTGATTCTGGTTTCACGTGAAACACTCCCCAGTCAATTAAGCTTCTTCTGGCTTCCGACGGCTGATTAACAATGTTTTCTGTACCAAAACTTAAAGAAATTGTTGGAAACATAGAGCTAATTTGTTTGGCACCTATCATTTTGCCATTAACTTTCGCGGAGTTGGATGATTTTAACGACTTTTCAATACATATCTCCATATTTTCACTACATTTAATAGCATTTATTGTAATTTTAAGGCCCTTTTGACCATATTTTATATAATCTTCTGTCATGCTTTTTTTAAAGCTCTTTAAGGTTGAAGCAATTGAAAGNGCCTCTAAAAGTGTGGTTTTGCCGGCATTGTTATGACCAACCAATATGTTAATTTTTTTTTGTGGNGNAATTGNAGCATAAGTGAATGCGCGCAAATTTGCGACAGCAAATGATCTTATAATCATTTTATACTCTCATTGGCATGATTATATATTTATTGTTTGAGTCGTTGTCAGAGGCTGTGATGAGGCAACCGCCATCAGAGTTGCTGATTTGAATTAGAACGCTTTGTGTTGGTATGACATCAATTGTTTCAAGCAAATAAGATAAATTAAATCCTATTTCCATTGGCTCGCCCTGGTACTCGCATGGGATTGCCGTCTTCCCCTTCCCTTGGTTTTGTTCTGAATTTGTTGAAGACAAAAGAAGTTCTTTGTTGTTGATTGTAAGTTTAACGCCTTTGTATTTTTCATTAGCTACCTGCGACATAACGCTCAGATGTTGTTTAAACTCAGCTTTATTAAGAGTGAGCTTGTTTGGCAGCTCCTCTGGAAAGACTTTTTTGTACTCTGGGAACTTACCTTCTATTAGCTTGCTTGTCACGGCGTGTCCTTCTATATTGAATTCTATCTGTTTATTATTATAGTTAAATGTTATTATCTTCTTCGAAATGTCTTTAAATGAGGCTAAAATACGTTTTAATTCATTTATACATTTTCTAGGAACAATACAACTATCTGTCTGGTTGTCGCTGTTTGTGGAGTTTATGCTTGTTAGCGCAAGCCTGTGCCCGTCTGTAGATACAAAAGTTGTTTTCCCGTCTCCCTTTTCAAAATAGAGCCCGTTTAAGTAGTGCCTTGCGTCTTGGTATGCCATGCAGAAGCTTGTTTCTGTCAACCCTTGTGATAACGCTTCTCCGCTCATCTGCGAATATTCGCTTTCGTCTCTATTCTCGCTTATTGGTTTCATTAGCGGGAAGTCGTTGGCTGGTAGTGCTGGCAGGACAAGTTCGCTTTTTCCTGCTGATATTGTAGTTTTTTCGCTTTCTATGTGTAAAGTTATTTTCTTGTTACTGGATAACGCCTGAATAATATCAAGTAGTTTTTTTGCTGGGAGTGTTGTTTCGATTTGTTCTTCCGACCTACCTGGGTTGTATGTATTCTGAACTTGAACTTCTAGGTCTGTTGCTGAAAAATGCATACCTGTGGAATCAACACGAATCAAAACATTAGATAGAACAGGCATCGTTTGCTTCACTTCAGTAACACCTACAACGTTTTTTAAAATATGGATTAAGCTTTCTGTGTCTTCAATAGTAATAATCATATATATATATTATATATTATTTTTATTGTGTTTATATTAAAGACAGTACATTCTTTTATTTACTTTGTTTTATGTTTATTTGGTGTGCTTTTATGCTTTGTTCGGCTGCCGGTTTTGGCTTGACACTCTGTTGATAACTTTGTGTGGCTTAACTTTCCACAAGTTATCACACGTAAAGAAACTAATTGTTCAGTGTATGAAGTATATTACGATAATCTTGGTCAAATGAGGATGAAGAGGCTTTGATTTTTTCTATTTTCTTGCAGGCATGGATGACTGTTGTGTGATCCCGCCCCCCAAAAGAATCACCAATTGTAGGAAGACTATGCCTGGTTAATTCTTTTGAAAGAAACATAGCCATATGTCGAGGCAGGGCAATCTTTCGGTCCCTTTTAGAAGAAAGGATGTCGCTAACACGTATTTTATAGTACTGTGCAACAATTTTTTGTATGTGTTCAATGGTGATAATTCTTTCTTGAAGAGAAAGCAAGTCCTTTAAAGCATCTCTAACAAAATCTAAAGTTATTTCTTCTCGTTTAAAATGAGCTGTAGCAAAAACACGCCTCAAGCTACCTTCTAGTTCTCTCACATTAGAATGAACATTTTTAGCCAAAAAGAAAGCAACGTCTTCTGGAATTTTTTGTTGTGCTTGTTCAGCCTTGCTGTGTATAATCGCAACCCTTGTTTCTAAATCAGGAGGATCTATAGACACATTCATTCCCCAAACCAACCTAGATTTTAACCTATCTTCAAGGCCATCAATTTCTTTCGGATATTTATCGCAAGTAAGAACAACTTGTTTTTTGTATTCAAATAAGGAATTAAAGGTATGAAAAAACTCTTCTTGCGATCTCTCTTTTCCTGCAAAAAATTGTATATCATCAAGTAATAATGCGTCAGCTGAACGATAAATTTTTTTGAAGTCTTCAATCTGATTATGTCTAAGAGCAGTTACCATGTTTTGAACAAATTTTTCAGAATGTAAATAGATAACTTTTTTCTTTTGGTCATTTTCTAGTATCGCGTTGCCGATAGAATGAAGAAGGTGTGTTTTGCCAAGACCAACCCCGCCATAAATATAAAGCGGATTATATTGGCCAAGACTAGAAACAACAGAAAGACAGGCAGCCTTAGCCAGTTGGTTTGATTTACCTTCAACAAAGTTGTCAAAAATTAACTCTTTATTGAGGGTTGTGCCAAAATTCTGAGAAAACTTTAACGATGTTACTTCAAGAGACCTTGTTTGCGCAGGTCTAGAGGTTACCAAGCTAAGCAGCACATCTCTTATTTCGCTTGCGCTTTCAGAAAACACTGTTTTTTTGATTAAGGGCAAGAAGTTTGACTCGACAGACTCCTTTATAAATTTATTTGGTGCAATTACATTCAGAACATGGTCTTTTACCGTGGCCTCTAATGGTAATATCCACGTTTTCATTTGTTTGTCCGATAAGACATTGGTCATAGAATTAACGCATCTATCCCATAGTGTTTGATCTTTTGTCATGTATGTTCCTGGATGAGCTACTAATATCACATAAAAAAAAACAAAATTATATATTGACAAAGAAATATATAATTTGCAGTATACAAATCTTAGAGGATGATATGAAAAGAACTTTTCAGCCAAGTAATTTAAAAAGAAAGAGAAAACATGGTTTTCGAGCTAGAATGAAGACGGCGGCGGGGCGAGCTGTGTTGAATTCACGTAGAGCAAAGGGCCGAGCAACACTTTGCCCATAATTACACATCAAAAAAAAATCCAAACATCTTTTAAAATTTCTAAAACTGTAATTTTACAATTTAAAACTACAAAAAAAATCAAAGGCAAATATCTAATGATAAGATATAAGCGAGGTTTGTGTCACAACCCCAGATTAGCTATCCACTTATCAAAAAAAAATGTATTTCTGGCTGTTAATAGGAACAAAACCAGACGTAAAATCAGACATGATTTCAATCAAACAATTGAAAAATTTAAAAACTTTGACATTCTAGTGTCAACTATTAAGCAATTGGATGCTGAAAATATTTTAATTAGTGATATTCTTATGCAGGAATGGACAAAACTAAAAACATCGTTGTTAAAATAATTGTTGGGCTAATTAGCATATACAATAGATGTATATCGCCTTATATTCCAGCGTCTTGCCGACATACGCCAACTTGTTCTGAATACACAAAAACCGCTTTAAAACAGCATGGACTACTCCTTGGGTGTTATTTGTCTATCAGAAGAATCCTCAGATGCATGCCTTTGGGTACGCATGGATACGACCCGGTCCCAGAAACAAAAAGAGAGAAAGATGAATAACAGACTTTTTTTGTATAGTGCGTTTATTTTCGTATTAATATTATTGGTTGATGCTTGGGACCAAGATTATTCAGCACCAAAAGTCTTGGAAACTGAAATTGCTGAACAAACAATACCAGAAACAAAAGATCATGAAGTCAATAAAAGAGCAAGTGCTTCACAAGAAGCCAAAACCATCAATGAAAAAAACTTGATAGATATAAAGACTGACACACTGAAAATCAAAATTAATTTAGAAGATGGATCGGTGGTCTATACAGAACTCTTAAAATATCCGATAAGCCTTAAAGACGCGACTAAAAAAATAATATTATTTGATGTCTTTGATGATTATTATATTGCAAAAGTAGGGTTACAAAGCAAAGAAACAGTAATGCCTAAAATATACAGTTCAAAAAAGATAAATTATACCTTAGGTGATAATGATAATTTAAAAGTAGAATTAGTGGCAAATACAGACAAAGGATTCACGTTTATAAAAAATTATACATTTTCTAAAAACTCCCATCTGATAGAAATAAATCAAACCGTTGTCAATAATAGTAATAAATCTGCATCATTAAGACAGTTTAATACTCTTGAGAGAAAAAAAACTGAAAGTGAAAATATCATGCTGTACACATACACTGGTGCAGCCTACTATGACGAAGAGGATAAATTCAATAAAATAGAGTTCGACGAAATAGAGTCAGAGAATTTTGTCAAGAGAACTAAAAACGGCTGGATAAGTATGATTGAACACTACTTTTTTTCAGCCTGGGTGCCATATAATTCTGCTAATGATATACGAACAACATATACTAGGAAGGCACAAGTTGGAAATGAAAACACATACCTAATTGGTAGTGTCAGTGATTATATTAAAATAAACCCCAATACTAGCCATAACTTTAAGACAAGATTGTTTGTTGGCCCAAAAAATCAAGAAGAGATATCCGGGATAACGCCGGGACTAGAATTGACGGTTGATTACGGAACTTTAACTTTTTTAGCAGCCCCACTTTTTTGGATTTTAGAAATACTATATTTTGTATTTGGGAACTGGGGCTGGGCTATTATAGCACTGACATTTGTAATAAAATTACTATTTTATAAATTGTCTGAGACAAGTTATAAATCAATGGCAAAAATGAAAAAATTAAATCCAAGAATGCAAATGCTTAAAGAAAGATATGGTGATGATAGAAAGAAATTTAGCGAAGCTCTTATGCAAATGTATAAGGAAGAAAAAGTAAACCCTTTAGGAGGGTGTTTGCCAATTTTAATACAGATACCTGTGTTTATTGCTTTATATTGGGTTTTAATAGAAAGCGTAGAGATGAGACAAGCCCCTTTTATTGCCTGGATAAAAGATTTGTCTAGTGCAGATCCGCTCTATATATTGCCGATAGCAATGGGAATAAGTATGTATATACAACAAAAATTAAATCCAGCACCAACTGATGAAATGCAGCAAAAAATATTTATGGTTTTGCCGTTTTTATTTACTTTTTTGTTTGCTACTTTTCCATCTGGCCTAGTTTTATACTGGTTAACAAACAACATACTTTCTATTGCCCAACAGTATGTCATCAACAAAAGAATTGTTAATTCATAAACCCAATGAAATCTTCTGACACCATTGCTGCAATATCAACTGCGTACGGATTTTCTGGTATTGGAGTCGTCCGTGTTTCAGGTAAAAATGTAAGCAAGTTGATTAAAAAATTTTTTGGAAAAACTTTAAAGCCTAGACATGCATATTTAAAAAAAATTTATTATCAAAAAAAAATACTTGATGAAGTAGTGGTAATATATTTTAAAAAACCAAAGTCTTATACAGGTGAAGACATGTGCGAGATACATGCTCACGGTAATCCAGTTATCTTAGAAACAATTACTGACTTGATTACGTCCAATTATGCAAGACACGCAAAGCCAGGTGAATTCACAGAAAGAGCTTTTCTAAATAATAAAATTGATTTACTTCAAGCTGAATCTGTTTCAGATCTTATTGCTTCGTCGAATATTTCAGCAGCACAATCTGCGGCAACTTCTCTTCAAGGTGAATTTTCAAAACACATTAAAATACTAGAAAACATGCTTTTAGATCTGAGGTCTAAAATAGAATCTTCTATAAATTTTCCAGAAGATGAAATACCAGAAATTGATAAAAGGACATTCAAAGACATGATTACAAACTTAGAGAAAAATTTTAAAGATATACTAAGCATTGCAACTACAGGCGAAGTATTAAACCAAAAAATAAAGTACGTAGTTGTCGGCCGGCCTAATGTTGGAAAATCATCATTAATAAATAGTATTTTAAATACAGAATCATCTATAGTATCTGCCCATGCAGGAACCACGCGAGATTCTATTCGCTACGATGTCAAAATAGATAATTTCATCATATCTATAACAGACACAGCTGGATTGCGGTCGACACGAAATTTAATTGAAAAGGAAGGAATAGAGAGAACAAAAAAATCACTATCAGAAGCTAACAGAGTTTTGTATGTTGTAGATGCAAAAGTAGGTTTTACTAAATCTGATGAAAAACTAATCAAAAAATTTGAAATAAAAAATTATGATGTCGTTTTTAATAAAATAGATTTATTGAAAGAAAAAGCGCGTATCCAAAAAACAAAGCACTACAGTGCAGTATTTCTTTCTGCAAAGAATAAAATAGGTCTAAAATTTCTTAAAAAGATTATGAGCGAACATTACAAAAGCAATAACAGTTTAGAAAGTACCGTGATTGCAAGAAAAAGACATATAGAAAACATAAAAGCTGGTTTAGAACAGCTTTACATTGCAAAGAAACACCTCGATAATTATCATTTAGAGTTCTTTGCAGAAGAGATTAGGATTATACATAAACTCGTGTCGTCAATTATTGGCGATGATAGTATAACAGAGAAAATGTTAGATAAAATTTTTTCTGACTTTTGTATAGGAAAATGACATATGAAAAAATATGATGTAGTAGTAATTGGTGGTGGACACGCTGGATGTGAAGCTTCATCCGCAGCAGCAAGAATGGGTTGTAAGACAGTACTAATAACTATGAAAACAGATTCTATAGGCCAGCTTAGTTGTAACCCAGCTGTTGGTGGCATTGGAAAATCTCACTTAGCTAGAGAGATTGATGCCTTAGACGGTCTAATCTCAGTGGTTGCAGATAAATCTGCACTGCAAAGAAGAACTTTAAACTCTCGTAAAGGGCAAGCCGTTCAGGCTACACGTATACAGACATGTAGAGATCACTATAAATTAAATATGCAGAAGGCATTACAAGGAATAAAAAATCTTGATATTTATCAAGCAACAATATCAAGTATTATTTCTAAAAATAATATTGCAACTGGAGTTATTACAGAAGCAGGCGATAAAATATTTGGCAAATCCATCATTCTGACTGTCGGTACTTTTTTAGGCGGGAAAATCCACATTGGGTTAAAATCTTTTTCTGCAGGTAGAGCTGGGGATAAACCCTCTATAGAATTAGAGAGTTTTTTTAAAGATTATTCATTCAAAATTGGGAGATTAAAAACAGGGACGCCCCCTAGAATAAAAACTGCATCTATTGATTTTGAGAAACTCGAAAAACAAAATAGTGACCCTCATATGCCAAAGCTATCTTATTTGTATGATCACTATGGCGTGACTTATAATGAAATAAAGCAAGTTCCCTGCCACATCACATACACGAATGAATCTACTCATGACTTAATTAGAACTAAGAAGGATGAATCTCCTTTATTTAATGGCAATATTGTTTCTAAGGGCCCTAGATATTGCCCGTCTATAGAAGACAAGGTATATAGATTTTCAGAAAAAAAACAACATCAAATATTTTTAGAACCAGAAACGATAAATAATTATGAAACATACCCCAATGGAATTTCTACAAGCTTATCCGAAAAAGACCAAATGAAGTTTTTAAAAACGATAGATGGTCTTGGATCTGCAATAATCACTCAACCTGGTTATGCTATTGAATATAGTTATTTTGATCCTCGTGGATTATATTCTAGCCTAGAAACCAAAAAACTAGAAAACCTTTTTTTTGCTGGTCAAATTAACGGCACAACAGGTTATGAAGAGGCAGCAGCACAAGGGTTATTGGCAGGAATAAACGCCTCGTTAAAAATTAAAGACAAAGAACCATGGATTCCAACGCGAAAAGAGTCGTATATTGGTGTGCTTATAGATGATCTGGTAACGCAAGGTGTTGTAGAACCTTACAGAATGTTCACAAGCAGAGCAGAACACAGATTAAGATTGAGAGAGGATAATGCTGATACCAGGTTAACTGAGATTGGATATAAACTAGGAGTGGTTACTAAAGACAGGTGGAAACTTTTTATAACAAAAGTAGATAAAATTAAAAAAGAAACAAGAAGATTGGAAACGATAGATATAGACGTTAATAGCAAGACATCAAAATTGCTACATGAAAGATTTGGTTTAAAATTAAAAAACAAATCAAATTTGAAAAATTTATTGAAGATGTCCGACATAACTTATGAAGATATATCTAAGTTACAATGTTTCGGTATTACAGCTAATTCTGATATTGGCCATATAGTTGCAAACAATATCAGGTATGAAGGTTATCTGAAAAGACAGGACGACGAAGCGCAGTTTTTTTCTAATGCTCAAGAGCAAAGAATTCCACCTGATTTTAACTATGATAGAATTAAGGGATTAACAAATGAGGCACTGGAAAAATTAAAAGAAGTTTTGCCCGGTAATTTAGGGCAAGCAAGCAGAATTCCTGGAATTACACCGGCAACAATAACGTTGTTGAAAATAGCATTAAAGAGATAACGCGCCAATATTTGTAAGTAAAATTTTATGATTGATTTCCAAGAATCTACTAAAGAACAACTGTTAAAAAATATCAAAAATTTATCATCTGAGTTAGCAAATAAATATGAAATATATATAGACGCTCTTTTTTCTTGGCAACAGACAAATAATATTATTGGTATTAAGAGTAAAGAATATTTTATTCAGAGAGAAATAAACGATTGTTTGTTGATTAAGGATATTATACCGGACGGTCAAATGATTGACATCGGGACCGGTGGAGGTATACCGGGGATTATTTTTGCTATATCTAACATGACAAATAAATATATATTATTAGAAAGAAGTCAAAACTATTTAAATTTCCTAGAACAAATAAAAATTAGACTGGATCTTAAGAATGTTGTCCTTGTTAATGAAGATTTTTATAATTATAAAACCACCAAGAAAATAGATGCGATCGTATTGAAGAATTTTACTAATAAGAAAATTTCTCATCTCCCTTACATTGACAAATTTTTATTCATTATGAAAACTATTTCAAAAAACATCGGATGTAAAATACCAGTTTTTATGATCACAGGTTCAAATTCTTTAGAATTATTGGACAACTCTCAAATAAAAAGCAAATATATAAATAATATTAATATAAAAAAAATAAATACAACATTTTTCAAAACCAGTAGATATCTGGTGGAGAGCATTTCATGATTGAGATTGTAGCAGTAGTAAATCAAAAAGGAGGTGTTGGCAAAACTACAACATGCGTTAATCTTGCCTCTTGTCTAGGTAAAACCAAAAGAAACGTTTTGTTAATCGATATGGACCCACAATCAAACGCAACAAAAGGGTCTGGAATTAATTTTCAAGAATTAGATGTAACCGCCAATGATGTTTTGTTAAACAATGTACATATTGACGAATGTACTATTAACTTAGATGCTTATAAATATTCACTCTTACCTGCAAGTCCAATGCTGACACAAGCTGAAGTAGAATTGCTAAACACAAATGACAAAGAATTTGTATTATCTAAAATTATAAAGCAATCATCAGACAAATATGATTATGTTTTAATTGATTGCCCACCGTCATTAAACATTCTTACAGTCAATGCCTTAGTCGCTTGTACCAGTGTTTTAATACCAGTGCAATGTGAATTTTATGCACTACAGGGCTTAAGTGAACTTAATAAAACTATAGAGCAAATAAAAAAATCTGCAAACTCAAATATAGAAATTAAAGGCATCTTAAGAACCATGTTTGACTCAAGAAATAATTTGGCAGACGATGTAAGTAGTCAGTTGATGAAATTTTTTAAAAATAAAGTTTTCAAAACAATTATACCAAGAAATATACGATTAGCTGAGGCCCCTAGCCATGGAATGCCAATTCTAAACTATGATTCATCATCAAAAGGAGCTTTCTCATATTTATCTTTAGCTGGTGAAATCATTAAACTAGAAAAATAGTTGACTATACATAATCGATTTGAAGGGTTATATTATTAGTATGAGAAAAAGAAAGGCCCTTGGGTCTGGATTAGAAGCTCTACTAAGCACACCTCAAGAATCTGCACAAGATCAACCATTACTCGACTCTAAACATAGTGACCAGAATATAGTTAATATACCAGTTGATAAAATTTCTAGAAATCCATCACAACCAAGAAAAAACTTTTCAGAAGAAGCTTTGACTTCAATGGGTGAAACAATCAAGATGGTTGGCCAACTCCAACCAATTATTGTGCGCAAGATTGAAGGTGGTTATGAATTAATTGCGGGAGAAAGACGATGGAGAGCTATGCAAACAATCCGTTCAGAAATGATCGAGGCTGTTGTAGTCGATTCAGATCAAAAACAATCTGCTATTACGGCAATAGTCGAGAACGTACAAAGAGAACAATTGAATGCTATTGAAGAGTGCGAGGCATTACATAAACTTAATTCAGAATACGGAATGAGCCATGATGATATTTCAAAATTTGTTGGAAAATCTCGTTCACATATAACTAATTTAATGAGATTAAATGAACTATCAGAGCTTGTTAAGTCTAAACTTATGCAAGGACTCATAGAAATGGGGCACGCTAGAGCAGTCTTATCTCTGTCACAAAAAGAGCAAGACCATCTAATTAAATCTTCTATTGCCAAGAAAATGTCTGTTAGAGAAATAGAGAAAATAGTTCAAGCAAAACAAACAGGCAAGCCAAGCGATATGGCAAAAAAAACCAAAAACCCTGACACCGCATTCTTAGAAAGAGAACTGACTGATATATTAGGAGCTAAAACTCATATTACAGCATCCGCTAAAGGGAAAGGCGCTATTACAATAAAATTCACCAGTATTGACGAATTGCAGGGATTAATTAAAAAGATTAAAAGTCAATAATATTAAATTTTAATAAACTGATACATATAAATTGAATCCATTTCAATAGTCTTTTATACTTACATGAGCCTTTAAGGCTCAGGTTTTTTGCTCGTGGTGAACGTCTAAACGTGTTAAGAGTAATACAGTATCAAGCGTTGATATCAATTGGTGTGGCGTTTGTTTTTATGAACTTAGGTTCAGAAAGTATATGGCCATCACTTTATGGTGGGCTAATATCTGTAATAAACACATTGCTTCTAGCTCGAGGCGTCAATAATGCAGCTGTAGCTGCAAAAGAGCATCAAAAAGGAAGAAGTGCCTGGCTACTATTTAAAAGTTTATTTTTGAGAATGGCTTTAATATTGATAGGATTCTACATAGGAATTGTAAATCTTCAATTAGAACCCATACAAATACTAGTAGCTTTTGCATTGGCACAATTAGGTTATGTCTTCTTTAAAACCAAATACATATATTAATTTATGAAAGAAGCAAAATATGGCAACAGGTTCAGCAACAGATAATCCGGTAGAGTACATATCTCATCATCTACAGCCTTTATCTGTTGGAAACGGTTTCTGGACTTTTAATTTAGATACGATGTTTTTTAGCATATTAATTGCTTTATCTGTAATGTTTGTAAGCTATAACGTTGGCAAAAACATCACTTCATCTGAACCAAGAGGAATGCAAAATATCTTAGAAACTTTAATTGAATTTGTTAATAATCTAGTCAAGGAAGCGTTCCCAAAACCTAATAAAATTGTAGGACCTTTGGGTCTGACGATTTTTTTATGGGTTTTTTTGATGAATGCAATGGACTTAATTCCTGTTGATTTATTACCAAAGGCTGCTGATCTTATGGGCATACATTATCTAAAAGTGGTTCCCACAACAGATCCTCATACAACCTTTGCGCTTTCATTAACTGTATTTGCTTTATGCATCTACTACAATATTAAAATCAAAGGCTCTTTCGGTTACTTCAAGTCATTCTTGGTTCATCCTTTCGGTATATATCTAGCTCCGATCAATTTTATTTTAACTTTAGTTGAAGAACTAGCAAAACCATTAAGTTTGGCGTTAAGATTATTTGGCAATATGTTCACGGGGGAATTAGTCTTTTTACTTATTGCACTATTACCCTGGTACTTTATTCCTGTTCCAGGGACTTTGTGGGCAATATTTCATATTTTAGTAATTACATTACAGGCTTTTATATTTATGGTGTTAGCAATAATGTATATTAGTTTAGCATCAGAGGAATCACATTAACTTTTTGAAAAGAGGATACTATGGAAAACACACTTACACCTGAAATGATAACTCAGATATATTCATCAACTAGCTTAGGAGTGTCAATCATGCTTGCCGCGGCAGGTTTTGGCTCTGCCATAGGTTGGGGTCTTATATGTATGAAATATATCGAAGGTATAGCAAGACAACCGGAAATGTTACCAGCTCTTAGAATACAAATGTTCATAACTGCTGGATTAATGGAATCATTTCCATTTATTGTCCTAGCGTTTGCGATGTTTTTTGTTTTTGCAAATCCATTTATTGGAGCTGCTAAAGCTGCTATAGGAGCAGGTTAAAAAGGAGTTATAAACAGATGAATGTAACGGCAACATTATTTGGCCAGATGATCACCTTTATCATCTTTGTGTGGTTTATTAAGCAATTTTTATGGGAACCTCTAACGAGTGCTATGGACGAGCGTTCAAAAAAAATAGCCGATGGCCTTGCATCAGCAGAATTAGGAAAGAAAAAGATGGAAGAAGCGGCTTCTGAATATGAAAAAACATTGAAAGATGCTAAAAACAAAGCTTCAGACGTTTTAAATCAAGCTCAACAACAATCAAATACAATAGTAGAAGACGCAAGGGCTAAAGCCAAAATAGAAGCTAATAAGATATTAGAATCGGCAAATCAGCAAATTGAACAAGAATCTAATATTGCAAAAGAAAGCTTAAAAAAAGAACTGTCAAATCTTTCATTACAGTGTGCAGAGAAAATTATAGGCAAAGAAATAGATAAGAAAAAACATGATGAAATTATTCAAAAAGCATTAAAGGATTTATAAAATGTCAGACAATTATACATATGCACGACCACATGCTGAAGCAGCTTTCAAAACAGCTAGTGAAGACAAGACGGTTGCGGATTGGAAAAATAATTTAGAAATACTTTCATATGTTACCGACAGAAAAGATATTAAAGCTTTATTATCTAATCCAAAAATAAGCCAAACAAAGTCAATAGACTTTCTTATGAGCTTTCTTAAAGATAAAAAAAATGAAAAACTAATTAATTTCTTACACAACCTTTTTAACAATAAAAGAATATTCTTTTTAAAAGAAATATTTGAGTTATACGATAAAATATCTTCTGAATTTCAAAATATTTCTGTAGCAGAAATTGAAACATCATATCAATTGTCTTCAAATCAAAAATCTCTTATTAAAGATTTTTTAGCAAAAAGATTTGATAATGAAATAATTATTCAAGAGTCAATTAATAGAAATCTTCTTGGTGGAATAAAAATAAAAATAGATGATGAAGTTATTGATTTAAGTATAAAAAATAGATTAGAACAAATGAAACAAGAATTAACAATGTAAACAAGGTGTAACTATGACTATAAATCCAACAGAAATAAGTGATTTAATAAAAGAAAAAATAAAAAAATTTGATATAAGTTCTGACATCCATAATGAGGGAACAGTAATTACACTTACTGATGGCATTGCAAGAATTTATGGGATTACAGAGGCACTCCAAGGTGAAATGCTAGAATTCCCAAACAAAACTTATGGTATGGCGCTTAATCTTGAAAGAGATTCTGTTGGAGCTGTGATTTTAGGTGATTATAAGCATATTTCTGAAGGTGATACGGTAAAATGCACCGGTAGAATTTTAGAAGTACCTGTAGGAGATGAATTGCTAGGAAGAGTTGTTAATTCATTAGGTGAGGCTATTGATAATAATGGGGAAATAAAAACATCATATTCATCTGCTATAGAAAAAATTGCACCAGGTGTTATTGAGAGAAAATCTGTAGATCAGCCTGTACAAACAGGTTTAAAATCAATTGATTCAATGGTACCGATTGGACGAGGTCAGAGAGAATTAATAATTGGAGATCGACAAACAGGTAAAACTGCTGTTGCTATTGATGCAATTATTAATCAAAAAGGGACAGGTATAAAATGCATATATGTTGCGATTGGTCAAAAAGCATCTTCTATTGCAGCAGTTGTTAGAAAATTGGAAGAGCATGATGCTATGAAACATACAATTGTGGTGGCAGCGTCAGCTTCAGATTCTGCAGCTATGCAATATATAGCGCCATATTCAGGATGTGCAATGGGTGAGTACTTTCGTGATAATGGGCAAGATGCATTGATAGTATATGATGATTTAACCAAACAAGCATGGGCCTATAGACAAGTTTCTTTATTATTAAGGAGGCCTCCAGGAAGAGAAGCATATCCAGGTGATGTTTTTTATTTGCATTCAAGACTTTTAGAAAGATCGTCTCGTATTAGCGAAAAAGCTGTTGAGGATATAACAAATGGTAAGATTAAATCCAAAACTGGATCTTTAACGGCACTGCCTATAATAGAAACCCAAGCAGGTGACGTTTCTGCATTTATACCAACTAATGTTATATCTATAACAGACGGCCAGATATTTTTAGAGACGGATTTATTTAATGCTGGAATCAGACCTGCTATCAATGCCGGCTTATCAGTTTCAAGGGTTGGTGGAGCAGCCCAAACCAAAATAATAAAAAAACTTGGTGGAGGAGTAAGGCTCGCTCTTGCTCAATATAATGAACTAGCAGCCTTTTCTCAATTTGCATCTGACTTAGATGATGCAACAAGAAAACAATTGGAAAGAGGTCAAAGAGTAATTGAAGTAATGAAACAAACCCAATATACGCCTTTAACTGTGGCAGAAATGGCACTATCTTTGTTTTCAGTTAATGAAGGATATATAGATGATGTGGACTTGTCGAAAGTCGTTTCTTTTGAAAAAGCACTGCACGAATTTGCCAAGTCAAAATACCAAAAACTTATAGATAAAGTCAATGAATCGAATGATTATAATGATCAAATTGCAGGTTCATTCAAACAACTTCTTGAAGAATTTAAAGCTAATGGGGTGTGGTAGGAATGTCCAGTAGTCAAGAAATCAGAAGACAGATAAAGAGCATTCAAAACACTCAAAAGATTACTAAGGCCATGGAGATGGTTGCTGCCAGTAAAATGAAAAAAGCACAAGACCAAATGAATAAAGCTAGACCTTATGCTGATAAAATTGTAAATGTTATGCAACATCTTGCACATGCCCATCCAGAATACAATTCACCTTTTTTTGATAATAGAGAAGTAAAAAAGAGAGCATATATTGTTGTTTCATCTGATAGAGGTTTATGTGGAGGCCTTAATAATAATCTTTTCAAAATGTTATTAGAAAAAACAACGAGTGATAAAACAAATAATATTGAATCAGCATTTAGTATATTTGGAAATAAATCATTGAGTTTCTTCCAGAGAATGGGCGGAGAGGTTATTGCACAATCAACACACCTTGGCGATAAACCTACTATTGAACAATTACTAGGTACTATCAAAACCACCGTCGATAAATTTTTAAGTGGAAAAATTGATGAAGTGTATATCTCATATAATAGTTTTAAAAATACTATGTCTCAATTTCCAGTTGTTGATAGAATTTTACCAATAGTCTCCCAAGAGAAGGATGAAAATTATAATTTTTATTGGGATTATATTTATGAACCAGATGCTGAAGAAATATTGGAGGCACTCTTTAGAAGATATATTGAATCACTTATTTATAGAGCTATAGTTGAAAATCTTGCATGTGAACAAGCATCAAGAATGATAGCAATGAAATCAGCTTCAGATAATGCAGCTGAATTAATTTCAGATTTAAAACTTATTTATAACAAAAATAGACAGGCTGCCATTACACAAGAGTTATCTGAGATAATATCGGGAGCAGCAGCATTATGATTTATATTATTAAAGGAGATTAGTTTTTATGGAAACAGGAAAGATAGTTGAAATTATTGGAGCAGTAATAGATGTTCAATTTCCAAGACAATCTATGCCAAAAGTATTTGATGCTTTGAAAATCAGTGATAATAATTTAACGCTTGAAGTTCAACAACAAATTGGAGATGGGATAGTAAGGACTATTGCTATGGGTTCAACTGATGGTCTAAAGAGAGGCTTGGAAGTTAACAATACCGGCAAACCTATCAGTGTTCCTGTTGGCGATAAAACTTTAGGGAGAATAATGAATGTTCTTGGTGAACCTGTTGATAACGCAGGTGATATTAAAGCAGATAAGTATATGCCTATCCATAGAGCTGCCCCGACTTTTTCTGATCAAGCTTCAGAGATTGAGATATTGGAGACAGGTATCAAAGTAGTTGATTTGATATGTCCATTCGCTAAAGGTAGCAAAGTTGGACTATTTGGTGGCGCCGGTGTTGGTAAGACCGTTATTTTAATGGAATTAATTAGAAATATTGCTGCTGAACACAGCGGTTTCTCTGTCTTTGCTGGTGTTGGAGAAAGGACGAGAGAAGGGAATGATTTTTATCATGAAATGACAGATGCAAAGGTTATAGATAAGGTTTCATTAGTTTATGGTCAGATGAATGAACCACCAGGTAACCGATTACGTGTAGCTTTAACAGGTTTGACAATGGCAGAACATTTTAGGGACGACGGTAGTGATACGTTATTATTCATAGATAATATTTATAGATATACGTTAGCGGGAACAGAAGTATCGGCTTTACTAGGAAGAATGCCATCTGCAGTTGGTTATCAGCCAACACTCGCAGAGGAGATGGGNGTTTTACAAGAAAGAATTACATCCACTAAAACTGGCTCAATTACTTCTATTCAAGCGGTCTATGTCCCTGCAGATGATTTAACAGATCCTTCACCTGCAACAACATTCGCTCATCTAGATGCAACGGTTGTTCTATCTAGACAGATAGCAGAGTTAGGTATTTATCCAGCAGTTGATCCCCTTGATTCAACAAGCAGACAATTGGATCCATTAATATTAGGACAAGAACACTATGATACAACCAGATCCGTACAAGGTGTTCTTCAGAAGTACAAAGAGCTTAAAGATATCATAGCAATTCTTGGTATGGATGAATTATCTGAAGATGATAAATTAGCAGTTAATCGTGCAAGAAAAATCCAAAGATATTTGTCTCAACCATTTTATGTTGCTGANACCNTTACAGGAAGTCCTGGTAAATACGTTTCATTAAAAGATACTATTGCTGGTTTCCAAGGCATTGTAAATGGAGATTTTGATCATCTTCCTGAACAGGCATTTTATATGATTGGTACAATAGATGAGGCTACAAAAAAAGCAGATGAATTAAAATGAAAACTGAAAATACTCTCAAATTAGAAATAGTTAGTGCTGAAGAAGAATTATTTTCCGACAACGTTGAAATGGTTTTTGCTCCAGCAGATATGGGTGAAGTTGGCATTACTCCAAGACACACACCATTGATTACNAAATTAAAGCCTGGAGATGTAAGAGCTCAAATATCCCCAACGGAGACCAAAACATTTTATATAAGTGGGGGTCTACTAGAAGTACAACCAGATATTGTTACTATCTTATCTGATACAGCAATCAGAGAAGATGATCTAGATGAAGAAAGAGCTAAAGAAGCAGAAGATAGAGCAAAGAAGGCAATGGAGGATTCTAGCACAGACATAGATGTTGCAAAGGCAAAAGCGGAATTAGCTCAAGCAGCAGCACAGTTAAGGCTTATCAAAAAGCTAAAGAATAGAAAGTGAAATTTACAACAGTAATTCTCGCGGCAGGTCAAAGCAAGAGAATGTCATCTCTCACATCTAAGTTGCTTTTTAAAATCTCAGGTAAATACATAATTGAGCATGTGTTAGATACGGTCCATGATATTAAGCCTTCAAATATAATCTGTGTTTTAAATAAAACATCTCCNGATTTAGAAGACTTTATTTCTAATTATAATGTTAAAAAATCTTTTCAAAATAAATCTAATGGTACAGCGAAAGCTTTAGAGGTAGCTATTAATTCAAAAAAATTAGAATCCAACAATACCATTCTAGTTTTATGTGGAGATGTGCCGTTTATTAAAAGTAAAACACTTAAGGATATTTTGAGGAAAATGACTAAAAATGACCTTTGTTTGGGCACTATTACTATGGATAATCCTTATGGTTATGGAAGAATTTTGAGACTTGATAAAAAAATTGTTAATATTGTTGAAGAAAGGGATGCTAATAAAGATATAAAAAAAATAAAAGAAATTAATACAGGCANCATAGCAATTAAGGAAGGGGTTTTAAGAAAATATCTTAAACAAATAAAAAACAATAATAATCAAAAAGAATATTATCTTACTGATTTAATAAATTTGTTTAGTAGAAATGGACTGAAAGTAACATCACATTCAATACATGATACGGTAGAGGTTATGGGGATAAATTCAAAAAAAGATTTAGCTGAACTTGAAAGAAAAAACATTCTAAAAAAAGCTCAAAACTTAGTTAAAAAAGGGACTCTAATAAGAGATATAAATAGAATTGATATTAGGGGNACGTTAACAGTTAAAAAAGATGTTGATATTGATGTCAATTGTATCTTTGAAGATAACGTTAGTATAGGTTCCAATACAATTATTGGTCATAATTGTTATTTAAATAGATGTAAAATTGGTAACAATGTGAATATAAAGCCAAATACAATTATTTTTGGTTCATCTATTGGCGATAATAGCACTGTGGGTCCTTATGCAAGAATACGTGCTGGTACAATGATTAAAAAAGATGCACAGATTGGTAACTTTGTGGAAATTAAGAATTCTGTTATTGGCAGTGGAACAAAAATAAATCATCTTAGCTATATCGGAGATGCAGAACTTGGTAACAACATTAATATTGGCGCAGGCACTATAACTTGTAATTATGATGGCCATAAAAAACATAAAACCATTATTGAAAGTAATGCGTTTATAGGTTCTGGAACTAAATTAGTCGCTCCAATCAAAGTAACAAAAGGTACATATGTTGGTGCAGGNTCTACAATAACTAAAGATACAGTCCCGGGTAAACTAACATTAGCAAGAAGTAGACAAATCACTATAGACAAGTGGAAGAGCAAACCTAAAGCTGGAAAAAAATAATGTGTGGAATTTTTGGTGTTGTTTCTTCAAAGCCAGTCGCGAACTCTTTAGTTACTGGTTTACAGAGACTAGAATACAGAGGTTATGATTCTGCAGGCATATCAGTTATAAACAAAAATAAAAGATTAAAACGCATAAGNTGCAAAGGTAAAGTTGGTGATTTGAGAAAATTATTAAAATCACATTCTCTAGATGGCAAATGTGGAATTGCTCATACACGATGGGCAACTCATGGTATACCCAATATTAAAAATGCACACCCACATAATTCTGGGTGTATATCTATTGTTCATAATGGAATTATTGAAAATTACGAAGAATTGAAACGTAATTTAAAGAAGCAAGGTTATATTTTTACTTCAGATACTGATTCTGAAATTATTTCACACCTAATACATTCCAGTACTACAAATAAAAAAACATTTTTAAAAGCGGTAATGGATTCAATCAAACTACTTAAAGGAACTTATGCACTTGGTATAGTTAATGAAAATTATCCAGATCATATAATCGCAGCATCTCATGGAAGCCCATTGCTAATAGGCATAGGTTCTTCTGAAAATTATATTGGTTCTGATATTCAACCTATTGCACCTAAAACAAAAAGATTTATAACACTAAATGATTTTGAAGTGGCAGAGATAACCGCCACTAATGTATCTGTATATAATAAAAATGGTCAAAAATTAAGAAAATCATCAAATATCTCATCTCTTAAAGCAAAAGATATATCAAAAAGTGGATATAAACATTTTATGCAAAAAGAAATCCATGAACAAAAAGATATCATTGGATATATAATTAATAATTATTTAAGTACAAATAAGGTTCTCCCGAATATATTTGNCCCGAAATCTGATCAATTATTAAAGCAAATTAAAAATATTCATTTTGTTGCATGTGGTACTAGTTTTAATGCAGCGTTAGTTGCAAAAAATTGGATAGAAGAATTGACTAATATTACTTGTACTGCTGAGATTGCAAGCGAATATAGACATAGACAAATAAATGTTCTGAAAGATACGTTGTATGTTGCTATTTCACAGTCTGGTGAAACTGCTGATACTGTTTATTCGACAAAAAAAGCAAAAACGCTAAGTTATAAATCAATTTTATCAATTTGCAATGTCCCTGAAAGCTCATTAACCAGGTTATCAGATTTTGTTTTCCTGACACGCGCAGGTCCAGAGATCAGTGTTGCATCTACTAAAGCATTTACATCGCAATTAATTTCACTGCTTTTATTAGTTTGCGTTTTATGTCGTTATACAAGTAATACTAAATTAGAAAGTTCTATTGTAAGAGAGATAAAAACATTGCCCAAAGTTTTAAAAGAAATATATAAACTTGAATCTGAAATGAAGAGTATTGCAAAACATTTTAAAAGAAAACACCATACACTTTTTTTAGGGAGAGGTACTTCTTATCCCATAGCTTTGGAAGCTGCATTAAAANTGAAAGAGATAAGTTATATCCATGCCGAAGGATATGCGGCAGGTGAATTAAAACATGGCCCATTGGCGTTAGTGGATAAAGACATGCCTGTTATAGGTCTGATGCCTGAGAATAATTTAGTTAATCAAGTACTTTCTAATCTTGCTGAAGTTAAAGCAAGACAAGGGTTGGTGTACATATTTACGAACAAGAAATTGAAATTCAAAAAAGGTGATAAAACCAAAATTATTAAAATGCCACCCTGCGGACATTTCATTGCACCTTTGGCATATGTAATACCCATGCAACTACTAGCTTATTATGTTGCTATTAACAAAAAAACAAATATAGATCAGCCAAGAAATTTAGCAAAATCTGTTACAGTGGAATAATGGATAATAAAGAACCACAAATAATTATTAAAAATACTCAACCATATGGGGTGCTAAGTTTAGTATTTGGGTTTATTGGCATCTTTATTTTATCTTTTATCTTAAGCCCGTTAGCAGTGATTCTAGGAATTCTTGCTATAGCCAACGAAGATTATACAGCTGGAATCATAGGAATTATTTTTGCTGCTTTAGGAATTTTAACATCACCAATTCTCATGGCTCTTATTAATATGCCAACAATTACATACATTACTAATGGAGTAATGCTCTAGAATTAATCAGAAGTAGTTTTAAAAATATAAAGTTTTAAAAAATAGCTCATAAAAAATAAAACAACAGACATTAGAACATCAGCTAAAGGTGAAGCTGCAGGGTAACCATAGTTCCATAAAATTACACCGATCAACCAAATAATAAAAACTTTCATAAATAAATTATAGCAAACAAGAAGTCTATCTCAGAGGATATGTCTATG